>JALRBM010000107.1 GCA_023257755.1 Candidatus Saccharimonadia bacterium
AATCTTTCGCCCGAAGGGTGGTTTCGACGCCGTGCCGTACGGGCTGTGCTATTGGGTGAGGGCGATGGTGTGTATCTGCTCCATATGTCCGCTCGCGGTTACCACAAGTTGCCTGGCGGCGGCATTAACAAGGATGAATCCGTCGAAGAAGCGCTTCTGCGGGAACTGCTCGAGGAGATCGGTTGCCCTGCCGTAGTTCAGGATGAGTTGGGCGAGATAGTCGAGTATCGTAATCAAGAGGAAATGGAACAGCATTCCTATTGCTACATTGCTATGCAAAGCGGTCCGCTTGTCAATACCGCCCTAGGGGAGGGCGAGATAGATGCTGGTGCTAGGCCTGTCTTTATAAAAAGCATTGATGAAGCCATTTCTCTGCTCGAGAGTGACACCCCGGAAAGCTACGAGGGGCGCTTCATTAGGCAAAGGGATTTGATGTTTTTGCGCGAAGTGAAATCTTTAAGGAAGGTATAATAGGGGAATGAGCGATAAAACCTGGTCTAACCTTCACAAAGTGTACGAAAAACAAGATTGGATAAACACCCCCTCATTGTTTGCGGAGGTTGCCAGGCAATATTTTCCTAGAAAGGGAAAGCTGCTTGATTTAGGAGCAGGTGTTGGTCAGGATAGTATCTATTTCTCAACGCTTGGTTACGACGTTGTGGCCACCGATCTTGATATAACCAAGCTTATAAGCAACATAGCCGACAAAAATGCGACGCTTAAGCCCCGGCAAGTTGACCTTCGCAAACCTATGGCTTTCATGGACGGTGAGTTTGACATTGTCTACGCCCATTTATCGCTTCACTATTTTGACCAGCAGACAACGGCAAACATTTTCTCCGAGATATACCGCACCCTGAAACCCGGCGGTATTTTGGCATTCTTACGAATTCGACGAACGACCCCGAGTATAATACCGGGAAAGAACTTGAGCCGGACTATTTTGAGATTGATGGCGTCGCAAAACGTTACTTGAGTGTTGAAACGGCAAAAAATTTTGCGCATGACTTTACGGTATTGCTTGCTGATAATAATGGCGAGACGTACAAAGATGCCGCCGTTGGTGTCCACAATTTAATCCGATTTATCGGAAAGAAACCACGGGAGGATGGGTATGATAAAAAATGAAAATAAGACTAAACCGACAAGTACGGATGTCATGTCATTTCTAATGACGGTGCCCGATGAACAAAAGCGGCGCGACAGCGAAAAACTTATCGAAATAATGAACAAGATCACTGGGCACCCGGCGGTAATGTGGGGCCCGAGCATCATCGGCTTTGACAGCTATCACTACAAATACCCTACTGGTCGCGAAGGTGACGCGCCGGCGGCAGGGTTTTCGCCCCGAAAAGCAAACCTGACAATCTATTTAATGGAAGGTTTTGCGGATAATTCCGAATTACTAACGGAACTCGGACCCCATAGCACCAGTAAAAGCTGCCTGTATATTAAACGCCTGGACGACGTTAATATTAATGTCTTAAAAAAGTTAATAGCCAGCTCTTATACATTTATTTTTGAACAGTACCCGAAAGGAAAATAGTATGTGTCGAAACATCAAGATTCTTTTTAACTTTGACCCCCCGGCTAATGACGAGGAAATCCGGGCGGCGGCGCTGCAGTATGTTCGTAAGATTTCGGGCTACAACACGCCATCACAGGTTAACGAAGAGGTTTTCAACAAGGCGATTGACGAGGTCGCGGCAGCCACGGAAAAGCTTCTTAAGGGTCTTGTAACCCACGCCGAACATAAAAACAGGGAAGAAGAAGCTGCCAAAGCCCACGCCCGGGCCGTCAAGCGCTTTGGGCTCGAATCGTAGGCTTTTTACCCTTCCAGGTCGAGTTATCAACGGCTAGCCAAATGTACCACACTAGTGGTAAAAAGATAGCCACCAATACAAATTTGTCAGACTTGCCAAATCTTTTTCCGATATGGTACATGGCTATGATCATAAAGATTGCAGTAATGAGGTTAAAGCCTGGGACTAATGCTAATAGGGCCCAATACCCCCGTTGGTGCCCCATTTGCAGTAAGATCCATAGATTATAAATTGGCACCCAGGCCTTCCGGCCATCAACGCCAGCCTTCTTAAAGATGCGGCCCAGGCTGAGGGCAACAACCACGTAAACGACCAGTGAAACAATGAGCATAATGACCGTAAGGGTTAACATAATACTCGCTGCTTGCTCCGGTGTAAGCTTCACCCCTTCAAGGTTTTCTGCGGCGGTATTTGCCTGGGCAAAAAATGTCACAAAACTCATAATCCTCCAAGCATTAGCGGTTTTTCTTACTGTAGCACAATGCTAGAATAAAGGGTAATGGCTAAACTGTTAAATGGCGCCGAGCTGGTCGGCTATATCAAAGAGCGGCAGGCTCGGCAAGTCCGGGCACTTCGCCAGGCGTGGGAGACGATTCCTCGGCTGGTGATTATTAAGAGCACCTCGGCGTCCGCGGTGATTGACGTCTATGTCCGTATGAAACAGCGCTACGGCGATGATATTTTGATTGAAACAGTAATCGAGACGGTGGATGACGCCGCGATGCCCGAGATGATCAAGCGTCATAATGACGATCCGCAGACGCATGGGATTATCGTACAGCTACCCCTGGCAGATCCCGCGAAAACCGACGAGATTGTTAACCTGATCGCCCCGGAAAAGGATGTGGACGGTTTGGGAAATAGAGCGCGCTACGACAGTGCAACGGCAACGGCCATCAACTGGCTGCTTGCCGGGTATGGCGTGAACCTTTCTAAAAAGGCGATCGCAATTGTTGGCGAGGGTCGGCTTGTCGGTGCGCCACTCGCCCGAATGTGGCGAAACAGCGGCTATAACGTTACGGTGGTTGATAAGAAATACGGCGATATAGATCTAAAGGAGACGCTCCGGGCCAGTGAGGTGATCGTGACGGCCACCGGTGTGCCGCGGCTTATTACGACCGATATGGTGCCGGTTGGAAGTGTCGTCGTGGATGCTGGGACCGCCAGCGAGGGCGGTGTTATTGTCGGGGATGTCGATTCTGCTGTCCGGCTGCGTGATGATCTTAAGATAACGCCGGAAAAGGGTGGAGTCGGACCGCTGACCATCGCGGCACTTTTTGATAATGTCATTCAGGCCGCCCAAGCCGCGGCCAAGCAAAACGAAGAGGGCTAATTCAAGCCGAGTGCTTCCTTGACCCGCCCGACTACCTGGCGCGGCGTAAGGTCGGCCTTGACGATATAGCTGTGAATACCAAGCGCACGCAACTCCTTTGGCGCTTCTTCTTCACCAAGATTGGTAAGAATGATAACCGGAATACTTTTACCCCAGTCGTGAGAACGAATTTCTTTTAACGCCTCCGTGCCATCCATATGCGGCATTTGGAGGTCGAGCAAGATGATATCGGGCTTAAACGATTCCACCATCGCAACACCCCGTGAACCGTTATCTGCCAATTGCACCTCGAAGTTGTCCGCCTCGAACTTCATGCGGTACATCTGGTTAATTACAGGATCGTCTTCAATGATTGCGATTTTTGTCATGATAGTTTAATAATACGATCTTTATCCAATTCAATCAAATTCGAGGTGAAGCTTTGCTTATTAGCGTAAGTTATTTTAGTATACTAATAAACTATACTTGACTAAAGCAGTAGGGCTTTACGAATCATGCAAAAAAAACACCTTATTCCGTCCACTATACATCAGACTACATTTAACGAAAGCTTCATACCTCTTGTAGATAGGTATAAACAGCTTGAGACCCCCTTCATGTTAACGGATCTTGATAGCATAAAGGAAAATTGCATTGCCTTTAAACGTGCTCTACCCCAAGTGAAGCTTTATTATGCGGTAAAGGCGCTTTACTCTCCAGAAATAGTAAAATTTATCTCTAAAGACGTAGACGGTTTCGACGTGGCTTCGCTAAAAGAGATCAGGGATTTATTGGCATGCGGTGTAGAGCCGAACGCACTGAACTTTAGCAATCCTGTAAAATCAAGCGACTCTATTAAAAAGGCGTATCGCCTTGGAGTAAAGATGTTCGCTTTTCAATCCTTATCCGAACTTGCTAAGCTACAGCTCCAGGCGCCTGGAGCCTCTGTGTATGTTAGGGTGAGACTGAAAGACCTGCCAAGCTTCGTGCCGCTTTCAGAAAAGTTTGGCTGTAATCCGGAAGAAGCCGTTGATCTTATGCTGTATGCACAGCGGGTTGGGCTAAAGCCGGTAGGACTAACCTTTCATGTCGGGTCTCAATTACTCGACCATGATGCGTGGGAAGGATCTATTAAATTTGCAAATAAGATTATTCGACAAGCGCAGAA
>JALRBM010000106.1 GCA_023257755.1 Candidatus Saccharimonadia bacterium
TGTTATTAAGAACGATTCATTTGTGGACGACATCGAACAAGGACTTGTTGGGATCAATAGGGCGAGCGACGTGGTGGCGCCAGACAACTATCTTTATGATTCTGTTGCGTATGACTCTGAGATTGAACATGAGGTATTAAAAATACGTCCCGCCGAAAAAATAATTGTTTACGGAAAGCTGCCACGCAGGAGCGTCAAGGTGCCGACTTATATGGGTGGTACAACAACACCAGATTTCATTTATGGAATTGATAAGGGTAATGGATACGTTGAGCTTAACTTGCTCGTAGAAACGAAAGCAAAAGATATAAGGATGTCCGAGCAAACGGCGACAAGTGCACAGGATAAGCTATTTTCGGGTATAAAAAACATTACCTGGCGCAAGGTGGTGGAGCCAGGTGAGGTGAGTGAAATTGTTGACAGTCTTTAAGATAGCTCATGCGGAAAGCCCTATCGGTCTCGTTGCCTGAGAATTCGCAGTCTTCGAAGGAGTGAAGTAGAATTAGTGTATGACGAATGCTTCATCGGAGACAAAATACGATCTAGACGCTATGGCTAGGCGGAAAGCTATCGTGGTTCAAGCGACCGCACTGCAGATTGCTAATATCAAGGCACTTCTTAATCTTCAGCCTGACCAAGTTGACAATTTAGGCAACGATATTTACGAACTAAATATCGAGCCGGTTCTTATCGACGTACCCGAGCTGCTGAGAGACCCAGGCGATTTAGCTGTCGATGATCTCGATGATTCTGCCCCGCTAAGAATGGAGAAAATCGAGAGTTTCACCGACTACGCTAAATTTTACGCAGGGGCAAAGACGGCTAACGGCTATAAGATCATTTCGGATGAATTTTCGAACATTCTGAACACAGAGCTGTATAAAGGGTTCAGTGCTATTGAAAGAAAACTGCGACAGCTCGTCATTGAAAACTTTCAATTCAAAGGTCGCACATCGATAGCTCCTAGGCGCGGGGGAAATAAAAAATCTCCCGATCACATAATGTCGCAATTTGAACTTGGAGATTTTTTTGAGAATCTCTTAAAGGCACCGGCTTCCGAAGCATACATGAAAGCCGAATGGCGCAGGAGCCAGGTTAAGGACGAGAATCAGGTTGTGAAGATTGCTAGCCTGACGGTGCTTGACGAGATAGATCCGGGCTTAACTCTTTCTGAATTGGAGGATATTAGAAAGCAGCGGAATAAGTGTATGCACTTCAATGTGGTAACGCCGACCGAATATAAAAAAATTGTGCCGATTATGAACAAGTATCTAAAGCGAACGGCCAGCCGTGAACTAGGCCGCACGTTCAGTAATATCAGCAAGGGTTTCCAGGAGCATATCCAACAGTTTTTTAAGGCAACCGAACCCTTAGTAAAATTAGCAACGGAAATGGCAAACATCCAGATAAAACAGTCCCAGGGAATCGCCGAGGCTATCAGAAGGCTGGTAGATCAGGAACGGAACTCACCCTAGCACTACATGTGTGTCGCGCATAGCACTAGTACTGCCAGCCGATGCGTGGGAAGATTAGTATATGATTAAGGTTTTTGTAGCTACGAGTAATAAGGGGAAGCAAACTGAGATCGCTAAATACGCTGAACAATACGGCAAGAACATTCAGCTGGCTTTCCCGGATCACACGAATGAGATCAAGGTTGATGAGTCTGGTACGACATTCGAAGAGAATGCTCTGCTAAAAGCATCAGCCTACCAAAAGCATTTGAATGACTCCTCGTTTATTTACGTTGGCGACGACAGCGGTATAAAAATTCCAGCATTAAATGACGAACCAGGCGTTTTTACCCGCCGCTGGGCTGGGTATGAAATGACTGACAAAGAAATTCTAGACTATTGCATGGAAAAGATGAGCGGGTTAGTTGGCGACGACCGCAGCGCAGTATTCCAAACGGTTTTGGCCGTTGTTCAGGGCGACAGTGAGCCGCGGTATTTTCGAGGAACAATGCCCGGGCATATTTTAGGGCAGCCAATTGAGGCTACGCCGATCGAAGGCTTTCCGTTTCGTTCGATTTTCTGGGTGGACGAAATTAACCGCCCGATTTATGAAATTCACGGCCTTTCCCCAGAAAATCGCGGCGGTTTCCTGACGCACCGCGAAAAAGCATTCAAAGAACTATTCGAAGCTTTGTCTTAGATACATTTAATTATCAACCATCGTAATCAGGCGGGCTATAATTACAATATGAAGGACAAGTACCGCATAGCCAAACCACGTCCCCGGCATGATGCAGCTGATTTCGATTTGGATGTGCTTTCGGGCGAGGATGATATGTTCCGCTGGTTTCTGCTAACGTTCCTTTTAGGCAAGCCGATCCAGTCATCCGTCGCTGTCAGAACGTGGAAGTTGTTTATTGAGCAAAAGGTCGACCTACCGTGGGCCATTTTAAAACTGTCGGATCGCCAGTTGGTGAGCTTGCTTCATCGGGGCGGTTATACCAGATATCAGTATGTCATGGCAAAAGCCTTAAAAACCTGTATGGACCAGTTGATTAAACAGTACGACGGATCGCTTTATTTGATGATGGATAGTAGCGAAAACGAGGATGAACTATCCAAGCGTCTACAAAAACTTTATGGCGTCGGGCCCAAAACGGCCGAAATATTCCTTCGGGAAACCGAAGAATATTTTGCTCGTCGGGTAGAATAGCGGCTAGTCCTCTACGGGCAGAGATTCTACTGAAATGCCCATCGTCTTTGCAAATAAATCTATTTGCTGGAATTTACAATATTTTATAGGCTGGCCGTCGGCGTCGTAGATTCGGTAATAATGTGGAAACTCGACGGTGTCGCCCCTGAAGTTCTTGGCTTTGGTCGGTTCGCGTACTAGTCTAATGACCCATCCGCCCGGCTCTTCACTGAGAATCTGTTTGATTTTGGCGTAGTGGTTAAAAGCCATGCTGCCATTATATCAGTGCCGGTTTGTTACAATGGAAAGAGATAAACGGGAGGGTGCTATGGAACAAAAGATTATACCGAACCTATGGTTTGACGGAGCGAAAGAGGCGGTGGATTTCTATCTGTCGGCGTTTCCAGATAGCAAACTAGGGTTCACGTCGTATTACCCAAATAGTCCCGAGGAGGGGCTGCAGGAATTCCAGCGCGAGTTTGCCGGGAAAGAACTGACCATCGACTTTACGTTAGGCGACTTAAAGCTGACAGCGATTAACGCCGGCCCGATGTTCAAATTCAATCCTTCCATTTCCTTTATGGTGAACTTTGATCCGTCCCGGGATGAAAAGGCGCTCGAACATCTGGACGAATTGTGGAGTAACTTGATGGATGGCGGCGAGGCGATCATGCCGATCGGAGAATATCCCTACAGTAAGCGCTACGGTTGGGTAAAAGACAAATACGGCCTGACATGGCAACTCATTCTGACTGATCCAGAGGGCGAGCCAAGACCGTTTATCATCCCGTCACTGCTGTTTTCGGGCAAAAATGTGAATCGGGCGGAAGAGGCCATTAGTTATTATCTTTCCGTATTTAAGAACGCCAAGCTGGGCGCCGAGCCTGCGCGGTATGGCGAGGCAACCGGCCCTGCAAAAGCGGAGTCGATTATGTTTGCCGACCTTATGTTAGAGGGCCAATGGTTTGCGATGATGGACTCCGGTGAGGAAAATGATTTTACATTTAATGAAGCCGTTTCGCTGCTCGTAGCCTGTAAGGACCAGGCGGAGATTGATTATTACTGGGAGAAGCTTTCTGCGGTGCCTGAGGCTGAACAATGCGGGTGGTGCGTGGATAAGTTCGGCGTCAGCTGGCAGATCAATCCGGTAAATATCGAGGAGTTAATGAAACGGCCCGGTGCCTTCGCCAAGTTGATGGATATGAAAAAGATCGTTATCGATGATTTTTAGACTAATTGTTCCAAGACACCTTTTCGCGTGACGATATTCTTGTAATCCCATTGAATAGTTTTTGATTTTTCAAGCCACCGCTGTAACTCGGTTGGGTGAATTTGTTCGTAGGTGGTATAGCGCACCTCGGCCGCTTTAAAGGTGCCTTCAGGCTTAAGCGCTGGTTCTTCGAATGATTGTCCACTCCAGAATAATAATTGAACATAGTCCTTTCGAACCCAATAACCAACAATCGGATTACCATCGATGAACCAGACCGGCGCGCCGTGCCATACTTTACTGGTCGCTTCGGGGAGGTTTTTTTGGATTTCATCCGCGAGAAGCTCGCACATTTCTCTCCGGCCTTCACTTTGTGCTTCATGGTAGGTTTGAATGCTTTTGTCCATGATTGGAGTATAGCCGATTAAGTGATCTGCGGTAAAATAAGGACATGAATTATCACTTCCGGCGTTTGGACAAGGGTGACAGCGATGAAATGCGGGCGCTAAACAGGCTTTTTGCGGATGTTTTTGAGGACAACGAAAGCTATGCTGCCACACTGCCAAGTGACGAATATTTAAACGTTTTTTTGGGTGATGTGAAAAACATCGTCCTTGTTGCCAAAGATGGAGAAAAGGTGGTCGGTGGGCTGGTAGCCTATGTTATCACGAAGTTCGAAATGGAACGAAAAGAAGTGTATCTATATGACCTGGC
>JALRBM010000111.1 GCA_023257755.1 Candidatus Saccharimonadia bacterium
GTTGTTCCGTTACCGAGCTGGCCATTGTTATTGCGTCCCGTGGAATAGACTTTGCCATCGTCGCCCAGGATATACATTGTGTATTCATCGGTGTTGGCAACTGCCGCGGCTTTTACTCCCGCCGGCAACTGGACCCTTCCAAACGTAGGGTTACAGCCCTGCAGTACACCGCCCCTTCCGAGTTTTCCATACCTGTTATCCCCAGCAGTGTACACGTTGCCTTGCTTGGTGATGATTGCCACCGAATTCATCTGATAAAGCGCCTCCGGCCCCATTGCAATGTAATCACCCTCTTCGCCGTTTAAGTTAGCAGGACCATAGTAGCCAGCTGTATCGGCGCAGCTCCCTGACCCAATTTGGCCATATAAATTCGACCCGATACACCATACGCCGCTATCTGACGCGGCATCTGTCGCCACATAGCACATCGCATGACGGCTGTCGCTGCCTTGCTCGCCAATACTTAGCATTCGGCTAAAACCCGTGGAAGTGACTGATTTGGGTATCGGGAAGCACCCCGCCGGTGCGCCGCAGGCTGTCGAGCCGCCCGTCCCGCTTGTCGTTCCCGTACCCGTGCCGCCGCTTGTAAAGACATCACTATTGATCGTCATATAGAAAATATTTGGCGCGGCCGAATGGTGGGGCAGGGCAATATCGGTAATCGAGGGGTTGCCCGGTACCAGCGCCCTTCCCGGGACAGAGTTTCCAATCCAAATATTTGTCGAAAAGTTATTTCGCCCCAGCTGGCCCTGATTATTGTCGCCAGCGCAGTAGGCCTGGTCGTCCGAAGCGATGACACAGGTAAACCGATCTTTAGTAAAGACTTTTTTGACGGTCAAAGAGGCAGCCGACCCTGAAACAGGACCAGGGTTGGCAAGATCCAACCGGAACTTACGGGGTGTGCTGATCGGCGGCGCGCCACCGGCCGTCGTCGCATCCCCGAGACCCCCAGAATAATTTTCTCCTGCACAGTAGGCTTGATTATCAGAGGCAATAACACATGCTGTATCGACACCATATCCATTTAGCGAAAGATCCTTGGCCGTTAACCCGGCAGATAGCCCAAACCGCTGCCAACCACCAGAGAGCCCCAGCCCCAGTCCACGGCAATACGCCTGATCACCTAAGGAGCTGTGGTTGGCCAAAATACAAAGGATCGTTGCCCCCTGGCCTGAGTTGAATACTTTTTTCACCCGGCTGACACCGTTAGGAAGACCCACCTGGATTGGAGTAGAAACGATGGTGCCTAACGACGAATCTCCCAGTTGCTGATGTGTGTTGTCGCCCCAGCCGTATAGTATTCCCGTACTGGCCAGCATATAACCGTTATGGCCGCTCTCTTTCCATCCCGCCCCTCCGGCAATCTGCGGCGCGTCATTGTAGCGGCTTGCCTTACCGACAGTGACAGTGAAGCTACGCGCTATTTGCGACGGATCTGACGTGCGGGTAATTTGGACGGTCCCCTCGGATACAATATTCAGCGATCCCGCTTCGCCGACGGTCGGGCGTTTGACCGTGAAGGTCGTTCTGACGTTGCCTGATTGAAAAACATACACGGGAAACGTCGGATCAGTCGCGCCAGTGCAGAGAGTAAATGGCCGAAGTGGAGCCGCATCGGTCCAGGTCGGACTATAATTGTTATACCGTAGACACGTTTCAGCATTCGCGAGCCCCGACTCGGCAGCCTCACGGGCCAGCTGGTTATAGTATTGGCTGTTGATGCCTCCGGTGATGGAGCTGACGGCGGTGACGGAAGCGAGAAGCACCGTTAACATAATCACAGAGGCAATTAAAAGTGTGGGCAGGGCAAACCCCTCTTGCTTTTTAAAAAGCATAGACACCATAGACTTTTATAATACCACGGCAGGATAAGAGCCGATTCTTATCGTGGGACCGCGAGCCGGACTTGAACCGGCACGAGCGAATACTCACCAGATTTTGTTCGTCACGGACGGCCGCTTTTGCGGCGTCCTAGCGCAAATGATATTGGTGGGCGAGGGGGGAATCGAACCCCCACTCACGAGTGTGAACCAGATTTTGAGTCTAGCGCGTCTACCAATTCCGCCACTCGCCCAAACCATATCATTTGGGAAGCCTACGAGGCTTCCTGTCTACCAATTCCGCTCGTCGGCCTAATTAGCAGCTAGTACCAATGTATTGTACAATAGATACCAGTAGGAATCCATAGATGAGACCAGATGAACCAAGTAGTAGGCGAGTGGGCGCGCCGCTAATCCCCCAGAGGTCACAGCCACCCACTCCAGCACCACGAGACCACTCTCCGGAAGCGGCAGCGGGTGTTGTTCGGGGCCAAATTGACCGGATCTATAACGCCGATGATTCGACATCGGCTCTTACCGCCCCGGATAAGCAAGAGCAGGCAGGAGAAGAAACTCCTAATCCTTATCACCGTACTCATCAGGAACATCGTCACCATATTCAGCAGGATCAATGGCAGCAGTACCATAGCGCTTGGCAGGAATACTACCAAAAATACTACGAGCGTTATTACGTCAGCCAGGTATACGAGGCCCAAAAAGCACTCGAAGAGCGTACCCAGCCGGCCTCCAACGAACCAGGCACCAATACCCCGCAGCCACCTGAAACCCTTACCCGGGACGAAGCAATCCACGATCTTCGCGGTAAACTTCTTGGGAAAATGAAAACCTCGGCCCTAAAAGCAAGAAAAAGCCGCCACTTCGTTCCTATCACTGCTGCCCTATGCGTGATGATTGTATTCCTCTTTTTGCAGTATAACCGTATTCTTTTTGCAAACGTCCAGGCTTACATCAGTCCCGGCAACATCGATCCAGCCAATATCATCGTAGATCCGATGACCTCCGTCGCAGTCGGACCCGAGCCAAAACTGATCATCCCTAAAATCAACGTCGATGTACCTGTCGTCTACGATACGAAGCCTGACTATGATTCCCAGATGAAGGCTATGGAAAGTGGTGTCGCTTATTTTGGCATCCCTGGGGCCAACAGCCGGCCGGGACAAGTCGGCAATACCGTCCTTTCCGGCCACTCCAGCAACGATATCATTGACGGCGGCAATTATAAATTTATTTTCGCCCGTCTCGACAAAATGACAAAAGGCGACCTGATTTTCGTTAACTACGAAGGCAAACGATACACCTACTCAGTGACCAAGATGGAAGTAGTGAAGCCGACAGAAGTAAACAAACTGATTTATGCCACCGACAAGCCCGTGCTTACCCTTATTACCTGCACGCCTCTTGGAACTGCCCTAAACAGGCTGCTGGTTACTGCCGAGCAGGTCAGCCCGAATCCTTCTGAGGCTTCGGCTGCCCCCGCGGCCTCGGATAGCAGCGAGACATCCGCCATGCCAGGCAACTCCCCGACTTTCCTGCAGCGAATCTTTGGCGGCGGGCAAGGCTAATTCAAAATTAACTGCACTCTTGAAAGATGCGTTTTGCCGTCGTCCTGTTTTGAAATACCATACACATATTTACCATTTTGGCTGAGGGTGACGCTTTGACCGGGAACAACCGGCATAATCTCGTGTTGGTTCGCGCCGTCAAATTCATAAAATCGCAGCTTCCCATCACGATCGCTCCAGGGCATATAATTGTCTATCCAATCCAGCTCCCGGGTCACGGCAGCCGTACCCGGCACGCTTGTCGAGGACATCTTTTTTAGTTCCATATCATAGACGCTGAACGTGCTGCCAGCCTGGGCGACGATGAACCGGCCGTTTGTCCTGGTCGCAAGATATTCAATACCACCTTGCAGCGTCATCGTTCCTTCTAGTTTCATGAGTGACGTTTCATCGTCTCTCGGCAGCTTTCCCACCAAAATGTCTATCGTATCACCATAGGCGATAGCAGCGTACATATCATCAAAATATTTACCGATACGAATATGCAACGGAAGGGCGCCATCATCGGTATAGGACCGGAGGACTCGTGGCTGTTTGGCGCCTTCATCCAGATAGCCGACCGTCCGTATTTTTGCTGTCGGATCTATTAGGCTCGTATAGGCAATAACGGAGGTATCGTATAAAGAAAAATCAGCAACGTTAGTGACGAGCGGCCCCGAAAGCGTCGCTTGCCCTAAATCTATCTTCCGGACATCATTCGCATCGGTGAGAGCATAAAGGAGCTGTCCGTTGTTAGTACTAAACATTATTTTCTTGGCATTAATCCCCAAAAGGGCGGTAACGTTTTTCGTGTTAGCGGCGTCGCGCGTATCGACAACCAGCCACTCTGTCTTGGTATCATCGCGGACGTGGCGTACTAACACAAAACGGCTATCTTCATCCCATTTCTCAATCGTAAAACGCTGCGTTTTGCCAGCCGACGGAGGCGTAAAGCTTTGCGCGGGGAGGCGAAGTTCGGTCAAGGCTACCTTGTCTCCAGTCAGATCAGCCAGGTGGAGCACCGCCGTTGCCGGGTCATCCTTTATCATCATCCATTTATTGTCCGGTGAGACGGCCGAACTCGTCACCGTTGAGAACTCGGCGACATGCGTCGGTTTCAGCTCGGCAGGAATGAGGCGGGCATAATTAAGCCAAAGCACGCTTCCCGGAATAACATTGACTGACTTTTGCCAGGGTTTATAACCATCCCGCTCCATTTTAATAAAGTGGCCGCCTGCCGCCAGGGTCGCTTTCGTGTTCGTTTGGGATCCATATGCCGTACCATCGATCGACACAGACGCTCCAGTTGGACGAGACTCGAATTGCACCAACCCCCCTTGCTCGATCCTGCCGTCAGCGCGGTTAAATTGATAGCCGAGCATGATCAAAATGAGTACGGTCACGAGCGCCGCGACAGCAATGGACATCAGCGCATACACGGCGGTACGCTGTAAAATCACTTTACGCTTTGAAGGCT
>JALRBM010000030.1 GCA_023257755.1 Candidatus Saccharimonadia bacterium
CTGTTCCAGGGTGACGGTCTCGATTTTGGCGCCCGTGGGGAGCGGAGCGAACGTTGGTTTAGGATCGTCGGACTGCTCGCCCTTTTGGAGCATGGGGCCGAAGCGGCCGAAGCGTGAGTAGATGGGCAGCCCAGATTTTGGATCGTGACCGATAAGTCGCGCTTGGGTGGCCTCGGCGCGTGAAATCTCGCCGCTTGCTTCGACTAACTGATGGAACGGTGTATAAAAATCGGTCAGTACGCGCACGCGGTCTTTCTGTCCGACGGCGATTTCGTCCAGTTCGGATTCGACGGAACGGGTGAAGTCATAGTCCATGACTTTCGTAAAGTGTTTGACTAAAAAGTCAGTAACAACCTTTCCTGTGTCTGTTGGAAAGAGTTTGTTCGAATCTTTACCATATTGAATTACCTCTTTGTTTTCGGTGATATCGCCATTCTTGAGAGTAAGCTTGCGGATTTCTTTTGGCGTGCCCTCAAGGTCGCCGCGCTCGACGTAGCCGCGGGTTTGGATCGTATTGATGGTGCTGGCGTAGGTGCTCGGGCGGCCGATACCCATTTCCTCGAGTTTTTTGACGAGACTAGCCTCAGTGTAGCGGGCCGGGCCGCGTGAGAGGCTTTCCAGGGCCTCGGCACCTTGTAGCGAGAGGCTGTCACCCTCCTTTACTTCTGGCAAAAGGACGTCATCACCGCTGCGTCCGTAGACTTTAAGAAATCCGTCAAAGATGACGATTTCGCCTTTCGCTTCCAGAATAAGATCATCTGTCTTGATGCTTGCGGGTCCTGCCCCGCCAGACGCCACCCGCTGCTCAGCCGGAGCAATGGTGATCGTTGTCTTTTCCAAAGAGGCCGGCGCCATCTGGCTGGCAAGTGTGCGGCGCCAGATAAGATTGTAGAGTTTTTTCTGCTGCTCGTCTGCCCCGGCGAAATCTTTTCGAATATCCGTAGGCCGGATGGCTTCGTGCGCTTCCTGAGCGTTGGCGCTTTTACTCTTGAACGTGCGAAACTGGTGGTATGCTTCGCCGTATTTTTCTTTAACGAAAGCGGTCATCGCGCCAAGTGCCTGAGTAGAAAGATTGACTGAATCGGTACGCATGTACGTAATAAGTCCGGCTTCGTACAGGCGTTGGGCGAGACTCATTGTGTTACGGGGGCTAAAGCCCAGCTTTGAAGAGGCTTCCTGTTGCAATGTGCTGGTGGTAAAGGGCGCTGAAGGGTTGCGGGTGCCTGGTTTCTTTTCGATATTGGCAATTGAAAAGCTGCTTCTTGCAAACGCTTCAAGAACGCTGCGAACCGCCTCGATCGAATCGTACTTTTTAGGGCTGGACGCGGGCAAATGCGTACCATCGTTCAGGATAAAATCAGCTGAAATTTTAAAGGTTGACTCGGGGTTATGGGCGTCAATTTCCCCCTCTCGCTCGACAATCAGGCGGACGGCGACCGACTGGACACGTCCGGCGGAAAGCTGTGGTCGAACCTTTCGCCAAAGCACTGGCGAAAGCTCGAAGCCTACGAGATAATCCAGTGATTGGCGGGCCTGCTGGGCCTCGACCAGCGGTATATTAATAGTACGAGGGTTCTTTACCGCCTCGTCCAGCGCGCCCTTGGTAATTTCGTGAAAGACGATGCGCTTGGTTGTCTTTGGGTCGAGCTTTAGTACTTCGGCGAGGTGCCACGCAATCGCCTCTCCTTCGCGGTCTTCATCGCTTGCCAGCCAGACAGTATCGGCTTCCTTGACTGCCTTCTTCAGTTCGCTGATAACCTTTTTCTTGTCGGCGTCAACTTCGAATTTAGGGGCGAAGTTATTGCCCACGTCAACACTGCCGTTTTTTGACGGCAGGCCCCGAATGTGACCGATACTGCTCTTGACAACAAAATCCCGACCGAGGTATTTCTCGATTGTTTTTGCCTTAGCCGGTGACTCGACGATAACTAGGTTTTTACTCATAATTCCAAAATGGTCGTGGTTAGCTCTTTTAGGTACAATGCCCTATATTACGGCGGGTGTTTGGAATTTTCAAGTGCTATTAAATAAGAGCAAATAAAAGTGACCCTAAACACTGAAAGGTTTTCAGTACTTGGAGTCACTGGCGAGACTCCGCTGGGGTGCGGGGTTCCGCCGAGCGACGCCGTATGTGCGATTTTAGTCAATATCTATAGAACGACGAAAGCCGTCCAGGTACTTGTCCTGAACGGCTGTTCGCACGTTGCTGGAGCGGGTTAAGCCGCTCGACGGTGTCTCCGACACCACTCGATTCCCCCCTTCGATCGGGCCTTGAAGATCAGCCTCAGTGGCGGCAGCTTGATCCTGGTGGGCTCTGCCTTCTCCACCGAGCAACCCGGACACGCCGGCTTGGCGGGTGGAAGAACCTGCTTGAGACGCCGACGCTTCGGCCTGGACGAGCGAGCGCTCACGATGATCACCTCTTCTCTGGAGCACGTGCGATTGTTTGGAGCCTTTTTGAAGGCTCAACAAAGCATATGTTAACTATAGTATATTAAATAAACATTGTCAATTAACTGTCCATTGGTTGGCACCGAGGGCACGAATACGGCCGTCCAACTCCATCATAGTGAGCGTCTGGTTAAATTCGGCTGTGTTTAGGCCTGACGCCTGGTGGATGGCGTCACCGTCTCGGATTCCACCCTGGATAAGAGATAAGATGGCTGTTTCTGCAGGAGTATTCCCAAGAGGGAGGGGTGACTGAGGTGAAAGAAGTGATGGGGCGATAACTTCAAGAATATCCTCGGTTCGTGTAACGGGGAACGCCCCTTGTTTTATGAGGGTGTTGCAACCGGCGGACAAAGGGCTGGTAATATTTCCTGGTACCGCAAAGAGATATTTACCTTGATCCAGTGCGTGTGAAGCGGTATTCAGCGTACCGCTGCGACTGGCCGCCTCTACGACAACCACCGCGTCGGACAGGCCGCTGACGAGACGGTTGCGGGCTAAAAACTGGTAGCCTCGCGCCTCTTTCGGAGGTTCATATTCGCTAAGAATGGCGCCACCTTGCGTTATGATTTGCTTTGCTAACCCTGTATGACTTCGCGGATAAATGGTATCAACACTGTTGGCGAGGACGGCGATTGTTAAGCCGCCCGCCTCGATCGCACCCCGATGGGCGATGGCATCGATGCCGAGAGCAAGGCCACTGACCACGACTATTCCCTTGGCAGCTAATTCAGAGGCAAGCCGGTAGGCGACCTCTTTTCCGTAGGCTGTTGGTTTACGTGTGCCGACAATGGCAACGGTTGGAAGCCGGGCGTCTGGTAAAGAGCCGGTAAAGAAAATCAGCTTCGGCGCATCTGATATGTACGTAAGGCTTGCAAGGTACTCATGTTTATCAGGGGTGGCTCTATTGATTTTCATATAAAATATGTCAAAAGGTATTGACGGTGTGTCAAATTCGTGCTAATATGGAACACGATTGGTTGTGATGCGAGTTCAACCAAACGCACCTTATACCCCCTATTCTAACTTATGTTAGGGTACATGTAACGTGCTTATAAGTATTCTACCCTCCACTTTTAGGCAAAAAGCGTTACATGTATACTAATCCCTTTAACCAGCGGACCTCCATATGTTGTGAGGTGGGTCACGCTATGCCCAAACGGGTGGGTTAAAGGGCAAAATGGCGCCAGGTGATGCCCACCCTTACCTGGCGCTTTTTTGTTGGGCATGATATTATCAAGCTACTGATGACTGTCTTATTTATGGTTCTTGCGATTATTATCGGAAGCCTCGTCTCTCTGGTAGGAGGTATTTTACTTTTGAGTGCCAAGAAGCGGCGCGAGGCTGCTCTGTTGTTGACGATGCCGTTTGGAGCCGGTGCCCTGCTGGCGGCGGCGTTCTTTGACCTTTTACCGGAATCATTTGAGGAGGCGGAACCGTCGACCATGATTCTTTATATGCTAGGCGGGTTTATCGCCTTCTTTCTGTTTGAGCGGCTGGCAGGCTGGTTTCATCACCATCATCAACATGATGAGGCCAAAGATACGTCGCAGCGCTGGCTGATTGTGTTAGGCGACCTGGCGCACAATGTTATTGACGGTGTCGCCATCGGTGCCGCTTTCTTGGTCAGTATTCCAACGGGTATTATTACGACGTTTGCCGTGGCTGCCCACGAAGTGCCTAAAGAACTGGGTACTTTCGCCCTGCTGTTATCTCGTGGCTGGAAGGACAAAATGGTAATCCTGGCTAATCTAGCAACGGCGCTTGGCACGCTTGCTGCGGCGGTGCTGGTATATCTTCTTGCGAAAGATTCCTACGAATTTGTCCCGCCCCTTCTCGCAGTGACCGCAGGATTCTTCCTGTATGTGGCGGCGAGCGATATTATTCCGGATATTCATGAACAGCCGCGTAGGATCGGGACGATTCAGGCGGGCATGTTAGTGCTGGGTGTTGTCCTTGTCGGCATGGTCATGATGCTTTTAGGCGCGTAACTTTACACTCTTGCAAATCTGGCGTATGGTTATGGTACGCAAGATTTGCGTGATCAGAGTACAAGTTGGGAGCTTGGCTATGAAAGTAGCACTGCTCGCCGGCCTTCTGGGCACCGGTGCCGGACTGATGTTCCTCACGGCCCTCCGGCCCATCCGAAACTGGAAGCGGTTCTGGGTGTATGCCGGGTGCGTCGTCGTAGGGGCGGCAGCTATTGTCGCTGCTGCTTTCGTCGAACAAGGGGGTGCCTGGCTGACCCGTCCCGATCTGTTCTGGGTCGTGGTGGTCACACTCTGTGTCGTCGCGGTCGGTGTCCTGCCCTGGGAACTCCGGCGGTGGCACAAGGCCCGAAGCACGCAGGCGGCGAGTTCCCGTGAGCTACTCTGACCGCAGGCGGGGCGCACGCTGCCCCGCCTGCACGGCTCCATATGTAAATAATGTCAATCAGTAGTCTTTTGGATGACGGACACTTTTGTAGGGGTGAATTGTCCTTGGACAAAATCAACGCAAAATTTACCCGCAAGCTCAACAACCGCTCCCAGTGTGTTTCTTTCCAGAGAGTCAAATAGACCAAGAACGTAGTTAACGGTTGGGATATGGGTTTTTTCCTCGTTGAAAATGCCAATCCGAATGCGCGCATATTCGTCGCCGAGATGGGCGTTAAGAGATTTGACACCGTTATTGCCGGCATTACTGCCTTTTAGCCGGGTGCGAATCGTCCCAAAGGGCAAGGCAAGGTCGTCGTAAATGGCAAGAAAGTCTTTTTTGGGATCGAGTTTATAGTAATCAGTGATCAGCCGGGCAGATTGCCCGGTATCATTATAAAAGGTAGTCGGCTTGACGATGAGTACCTTCTGCCCTTCAATCGTCACATCTGCGACATCGGCGAAAAATTTTGGTTTTTTTTGGAATTCTGCCCGCCAGTTTTTGGCCAACTCATCGGCAATAGCAAAGCCGATATTATGACGGCTGTCTTTGTACTGCAGGCCGGGATTGCCTTGGGCGAAAATAACTTTCATGGTTCTTATATTGTAATCCATAGGAGAAGTCTGTGGAATCGGCTATACTTTTAACAAGTCGCACACCTGCGGCTAGATGACGAAAGGGATCGGTGATGGGCACACACAAGCAACGAAAGCCGAAGCGGCGGCGCAGGCTCCCCTACCTCCCCAAGGGAGAGGGTGAGTTCTCCTCGCTCGGCATCGGGGGCGGTGGTCACCGGATGCAGAACCGCAAGACGGTTCGCCAGTCACTCTCGGAGTGGGCGGCGAGCTGGAACCGCTCCCCCGGCGGAGCTTTCGCCACCTGATCACTTCCGCTCGTCTGCCGGACGGACCACCTCGTTGCCAGTAGTTGCCCTGATGCGCTGCTGCCAGCTGAGAAGTCCGTCCGGCAGGCCCGACAACCTGATTATTTTTCTCGGTCGTTACCGAGCTTTTCTTTTTTGGCCTGCTCTTTTTCGCGGTTGGCTTTTATCTGCTTTTCGTCGCGGAAACTGAGTTTAAGCGGCGTGCCAGCATAATTGTAAGTTTCGCGGATAAGTCGCTCCAGGTAGCGTTTATAGCTCCAGTGAACGAACTTCAGGTTTGATCCGTAAATAACAAACCAGGGGGGTGCGGTATCAGTCTGGACCATGTAACGAAGCTTTGGATGAGTGTTTTTTAAACCTGCGGGCGGGTGCTTTTGAATCGCGCGCTGCAAGAGGTCGTTGAGAACGCGTGTTTTAGTCTGCTGCTTTCTCCGTGCATCAATATCAAGCGCAAGATCGAATAACTTGGTGACGTTTTGCCCTGTAACGCTGCTTGTAAAGATAAGCGGCGCCCATGGCGTAAAGTTAAAAGTGTGGGCAATGCGGGGCGCAAGAGCGTCGCGGGTATACGCGTCCTTGTCCATGACGCTGTCCCATTTGCTGACGACGATTACCATGCCCTTACCTGCTTCATCGATAATTCCGGCCAGGCGCTGATCAAGCTGTGTGTTAAGTTCATTAACGTCCATCAGCAGGAAACAAATATCGGCCTCTTCAATTGCCTGAAGGGTCCTAAGGACGCTGAACTTTTCGATTCCTACCTCTTGTTTGCCGGGTTTCCGCATACCAGCGGTGTCAAGAAGCTCAATGGCGCGGCCGCCAAAGCGGAGGGCGACCCGGTTGACGTCGCGGGTAGTGCCGGCGATATTGGCCACCAGCGCCTGCTGCTTGCCGGCCAGGGTGTTAAACAGATGCGACTTTCCGACATTCGGGCGGCCGATAAGGGCGATGCGGAGGATGTCATCCGCTGTTTCCTCATGACGCGTCGGGATGAGTGTAATAATTTCGTCGAGGATATCATTCGTCCCGTCATTATGTTCAGCGCTGGCTCTTAGGATAGTCTTGATACCGAGGCGTTTGAACTCGTCAACCGGAAGGTTGCCTTTTAAGTCTGTCTTGTTTGTGATGAGAATGACTGGCTTTTTACTTTTCAGGGCTTTTTTAGCTACCAGGCGGTCCTCATCGCTGACGTACATGGTGCTGTCGACGACGACCAGAATGACGTCGGCTGCCTCGGCTGCCTCGGTGATCTGTTCCTGGATTGTTGCCTCGAACTCATCACCAGGATCCTTGAGTCCAGCCGTATCAACGAGCCAAAAACTGTGATGTTTGTATTCGACTCGTCCCAGGACATTATCGCGGGTAGTACCTGCTTCTCGGGCGACGATCGCTTGCTGGGCACGGACCATACGGTTAAAAAGCGAACTCTTACCGACGTTCGCCTGGCCAATGATCGCAACCGTAGGAAGTTTAGAAGCCATAACGTTTGCTAATTATAACAGGGGTAAGCTATTTTTGCGAGCATAAGAGGAATGTATTGACAAAATTAAGTATTAGTGATAAAATAATAAAGATTGCTTTACGTAATCGCCCCTTAACTACTAGCACGAGAAAGAGCGAAGTGGGATTAGTCGGCTGAAAAGAGTTTTAGCCCGCTAACCCCACTTCGCCTTCCCTGGGCGATGTGCGTGGTCACAGAACGGAACCATTCCATGATCGACTTCAAGCACGTCACCGTCAGCGTCCGCCCCCGCCACCAGCGCCGGGTCGACCACCCGGACGGCAGCGGCTTCCACTTCGTCCCGGCGACCTGCCGGGAGTACAAGGAGGCGATGGAGACCGCCAACGACGCGCTGGGCAGCGAGAGCATCCGGCTGACCGTGGAGAACGGCAAGCTCACGCAGAAGGTCGCCGAGCTGGAGGAGAAGCTCCGCTTCCAGCAGGAGCTGATGGACCGCTCGCTGCCCATCGCCTTCAACTGCGGTCGTACCGTCGCCGTCATGCTGGACGTGGACGCCGCGGGCGTCACCCCCAGCCTCGCCGCCGACGGCAAGTCCGTCCAGGTGGAGATCGACGGGCTGACGCTCAACATCTTCCCCTTCACGGAGGAGGTCGTCGTCCACATCCAGGACACGATGGAGTCCCGGACCTTCACGGTCAAGGAGGGCAACATCGCGCCCTTCCAGGACGAGATCATCGGCATGCACACGCGCAGCCAGCGCGTGGACAAGGCCGCGAAGCTCCACCTCTCCCTGGCCGGAGGCACCGCGGTCGACGGCAAGGTCGCCTGACCACTCTCGTGCTGTAGTTCCTCGCCGGGTCCGACCGTTTCGGACCCGGCGAGAACTCAGCCCTTGTATCCACCGATTGCGGTGGTTTTTTGATGCCGAAGTCATGTGATTGACATTAATAATATTATATTTTAAAATACACTTTATGTCTGAGTTTACCAGCTCTCTTCCTCGTGAGATGCTTAGAAAGATTGAAAACGCCGATGCATCGATACTATTTGATGAACTATTGGAGCTGGCTGCCGGAACATGCCTAGAGAGGCCACTAGAGATTACTCCGCCTGCTCCAAATCGTGAAGCTGAAGTCGTGGCTTCTTTAGGGGTGCGGGGCCTTAGGGCTGCGCTTGATCTGACGTTGGGCTCGGCCGTACAAACCCCGGAGCGTGACGGGATTGGGATTGATACGCCGATTAAAACCCCCGAACTTTTTGGAGATGCGACTGACCGCGACATCATGCGAAAGACCGAAGCGCTAGGAGCAGGCCTTCTCGCCGAAGCCTACAGGTGTCTGGGCGCAGATGTCGATTCTAAGATACACCAGTATGCCGAGGCTACCTCTGACCAAGACCAGATAAAGGTGCTGGAGTGGCTTCATCTGCGCATTAAAGAACTGACGAAGGAAGGCATATTAGGGGCGAGCGAGCAAGCACAGTATCACCCCGCCCGTCTTTCACCGAAACTCATCGGCGTCTATCCCGAAATAAGGCTGGCACCTACCTGTCTAGGGATTAGTATTATTGCGGCAAGTTTTTTGGAGCAGACGGGGGCCGAGCAACTTCACGCCGGGGTCATGCAGACCTATCAACAACATCAGTCAAGGGAAACCGCTTTCTTTTTGGCGACACTTCCCCGTGAAGTCCAAAAAAGTTACGGAGTTACTTTCCCTACGTCATTCACGGAGGCGCTAAGGGTCCTCCCGTGTCATCGGCAGCAGGGCGTCGGCGCGTGC
>JALRBM010000112.1 GCA_023257755.1 Candidatus Saccharimonadia bacterium
CCCTTCATATGAGGAAGGAATAATTATGTAACGCAAGTATTAAAAACGCAATACCTTAAGGCTGGTGGTCGTCCTCGGGGACATTTTTCTTGAATACCTCTCGAGCAGCCTCGGAAGTGTTGCGATTAATTTTGTCAGCCAGAATTGTTGCAGCGCTGCGGCGGAGCGATTCGTAGTTTTCGTGGAAGGCCCGCTTCTTTTCCTCCGAGGCGTTTGCGTACTGCGGAAGTTTTTTGAGTTCTTCAAAGTTGCTAGTTTTTCCAACCTCATACAGAATCTTAAGCGTTTCAGCACCTTGCACCGCAAGAACATCATCCCGAATCTTACCGTCCATAATATGGTAGATGGCCGCGTTCTTCAGGCCCTCATCACCATAAACGGCACCCTGGCTAACGTCATTGATAATCTTGGAGCCAAAGATAAGCGACTTACCCGGGATACCATTGCTTGGGATATCATCGCTAATTGTTTGGCGGTATTCATATGTCTTACCTTTCGCAAGATTACCATTCGCATCAATATACGTACCAGACTCTTTGATAAGCGTAATAATTTGACCTTCAGATCCGGTTTTCATTTGAGCTTCAACGGCTGCTTCACGAGCATAGTGGTCGTCATTTCGGAAAGTGAAGCGTACTACTCGTCCATCATCCTCGACACGCTCGCCAATGACATTGTCACCAAGGGCAAGATTCTGACGAGCTCCAGAGTCAAGGTTGAAGTGTTTTATGAGTTGGCTCTTCTCGGCCACCATCTTGCCAAACTCTTCACGATAAGCAGTCACAGATGAGGCCAAGACCGAATCTGCTCCATCTTGACCGCGAATACCACCGGCGTACTCACGAAGCGTTTGACCGTCAATCGTGGTTTTATTATTAAGAAGCGCCTGTGTAAGATCGTTCTTCTGTGTGCGTTCAGCCGCAGCCTTGCGCATGGCGGTAAGCGCCAGGTCACGAGTAGCGTCCTGAGCGGTTTGCACTTGCCCTGCCAGACTGGCATGTGGCACGGAGCCAGCACGCATCTCCTCGTGCATGGCATCGATACGCGCCTTGGTAACATCCACTTGCAGTTTCGCAACATGCAAGTTCGTTTCGTCCACCTGCATTTGATGGCCATTGACTGTCTTTAGCTGATTAACGTGCGCTTCGGCAAGGGCTTCGCCGCGCTCTTTAAGCATATGGGCGCGCTCTCCGGCTGCGTGGATCTTGCGATAATCAGCACTGTTGTGCCACTTGGCATCTGCGTAGGCCTCGTTGGCAGCCTTCCACTCCTTGCCTCGACGGCGTCTATTTTCGATGTTTTGGGTACGTCGGGCGGTAAAGCCGCGGATACCATTTTTTGGCGTACTGGCGAGGACGCGGGCTTTGTGTTCGTCCTTTTGCTGCTGTGCCCAGTTGCGCGTCCGGTCGATAAGGCCACGGTTCGGATTATTAACCATACCAGCCACCCGGCTGATCAGAGCACCGCTGAACTTCACGAGTAGCGGTGTTACGACCACCGGGGCAACTTGGACGGCCATACCCAGGATGATAACAGTGATTGAGTTGGCGTTTTGGATGATCAGCGCGCCGGCGAGCTGCGAGCCGCCAAAAATCATTGAAAAGATTGGGAACATGACGAGCATCGTTCCGAACACGTCTTTCCACTTATCAAAATACTTTTCGGTATTCGGAAGCAGAAAGGCGACGAACGCCAAGGGTGACACGACCGTTAATATAGTAATAAGCGCCTGGCGGAGTGCCATCACCAGAAGGGCGACCAGAATCGCGAGCCCGACGCCCACCAGGATCGGGAGGAGCATATAAATTGCACCACCGACCGATCCGGCGGCGAGTGCGTAAAGCCCGACGCCCACACCAATGCCTGCTCCTCCAGCAAGGATAAAGTTCGCCAGATCGGACCACGAGATATCCCAGCTGTTCCCCTCCGGACCAACTAGGTTATTCCTGATATCGATAAAAATATTCTGAATAGAGTACCCGGCAATATTGGAAAGGTCGATTGCCACCGTACAGATCCAATAGGATACGTTAACGAGGATGGCGGCAATGATTAGCTTTGGTAGCAGCTTCTTGACGCCATAATTAGAAATACCCACGCCGGAAAGCTGCGAGTAGATAACGATGAGAAAGGCGATGACGAAGGCGACGTTTGCAAAGTTGCGCATAAATGACCAGGCGCGAAAGAGGGCGTTATCCTGGGTGGTTTGCATCGGGCGAACGGCCAAAAAGTCACTGAGGATGCCATACAGCCAGTCCATTGCCCCGGCCAGAAAGTTCGTGACGGGACAAATGATCCACCCTATTCCCTTCAGGAACTGGCCACTATCGCAGGACTGGGTGCCTGAGTTTCCGGTATTTGGCTCGATCGTAATTCCCTGGGTGGCGCCAGGATTCGAAAACGTGCCGTTAAGAAAGTCAAACGAAGCCAGGGTTGCCGAGGTTGCCGTCGGCGGGTCCGTGCCAGGGGTAAAGTAAATGATGTGCGCCTTTCGCGGAGTGGTCGGACTGCCGCCCGGAGCGGGTTCGATGTACGCGTAGATAGGGGAGCCTGCTGGAATTCCGTGGCTATCCCCTGCCTTTGCCTCGCCCATGTGGACATACTGATGGCCGTTATAGAGAATGGAGTTTCCACTCCACTTCGCCCCTGCCGGTTGGGCTTGAGCTGGTTGAGAAAGGATCGTCGTTAATGCAAATAAGGCCATGAAAATGGCGATTAAGGACAAGAAAAACTTCCGCCCCGGTAGACTACCGAACGGAAGCACCAATGGCTGATCCCTCATATCAACCTAATATTACCATTTTACAGATGTAAAGTCAATATACATACGATATATTTCGGTACTGTAAACCCCCTCTTGAAGGAAGGGAAAATACTTGCATCCACCCCGCTTTTATCGTATTTTTATTGTTAGAGATATGAAGATAAAACAAAAAATTCTTACTATTGCTCTTCTCCTCGGATTCGCCGGTATGATAAACACGCTGGTACCGGCCGCTGCGCACGCAGCCTGTGCCGGGGTTGAGACGTCAATCGTCAATTGTGACCAGAGCGGCCAGGGTAAAAGCGCCAAAGACAGTGGTATTTGGGGGGTTCTCCTGCTTGCGCTTAATATTATGACGGCTGGTGTCGGCATTCTTGCGGTTGGCGGAATCGTCTACGGAGCCATCCTTTATGCAAGCGCTGAAGAGAAAGCCGCCCAGGTGGAAAAAGCAAAAGAAGTCATCAGGAATGTCATTATCGGGCTCATCGCATACGGGGCGATGTACATGGTGCTGAACTTTCTTATCCCGGGTGGTATATTTACCTAAGGAAACAAATTATGAAGAAAACACTACGTCACTGGCTCGCCGCAATCCTCTTCGTTACCTCGTTTGGGGGCGCGACCCTTACCCTGGCTACTCCCCAGACAACGTATGCGGCATGTAACGACCGCCTACTTACCTTTCCTGCCTGGTTTAAGGGGCTAACCAAAGACAATTGTGATATTAAAAGTCCGACAGAGGCCGGCGGCTTGCAGAAGTTTATCTGGATTATCGGCCTTAATATCGTTGAATTTCTCCTTCAGCTTGTGGGGTATATCTCGGTCGGGTTTATTATATTTGGCGGATATAAATTTATGACAAGTACCGGCTCTTCCGACGGGATTGCCAAGGCGCGGCAGACGATCCTTAATGCCGTCATTGGATTGATTATCTCTATCATGTCAGTTGGAATAGTGAACACAATTGCGGGGTCAATTTAATGAATATTACCTTGTGGTTGCTGGCGGCGACGGAAAAAATCGACCCTAATTCGATAGGAATTAGTGGCGCGCAAAAAAATGCCGACCAGGCCGTGATCAATATCCTCAATACGGTTTACCTGTGGGCGGGTATTGTCGCAGTGCTGGTTATCGTGGTAGCTGGGTTTTACTACACTACTTCCTCGGGCGACTCAGCTGGACTCACCCGGGCAAAACAAGCAATTATTGGTTCGGTCGTCGGATTAATAGTAATTATTTCGGCATTTGCGATTACGCAGCTGATTTTAGGGAGGTTTTAATGAAAAAGATACGTTTGGCCATCGCGAGTATAGTGATGATGATGGGATTTTTGGTGGTTGCACAGCCTGCCCTTCCGGCTCAGGCTATTAATGTTTTCGAGCAATGTAAGGACAATGCCGATGCGGCAGTCTGCAAGTCGAAGGGCGACAACGCAGAGAGTATAATGGGAACCGTCATCGACCTGATGCTATATGCCCTTGGTATCATATCAGTGATTATGATCGTGATCGGTGGCATCCGGTTTGCCACGGCAGACGGCGATCCTGCCGGGATCAAGTCCGCCCGTAACACCGTCATCTATTCGGTCGTCGGGCTAGTAGTGGCTATTCTGTCGTTTGCGATCGTCAATTTTGTTTTAGGTGAATTTTAAAAGGAGAACGTAATGAAAAAATTAAAAATAGGCTTACTTTCACTGGCGGCTATCTTTGGAATGGTGACATTTGCCGTGCCTCAGTATGCGATGGCAGCACCGGCGGACGAGATTCGTGATGGGTCAGATGCTGTTGGTGGCAACGATGCGGGTGGATCGCTCGGCAGTCTTATCAAGACAGTGATTAACATTCTTCTCTTTCTTCTTGGAGCGATTGCAGTCGTTATGATCGTAATCGGTGGCATCAAGTATTCAACTTCCAACGGCGATAGCGGAAATATTAAATCTGCCAAAGATACGATTCTCTATTCGGTCATCGGCCTTGTCGTTGCCCTTTTGGCCTACGCGATTGTTAACTTCGTTATCGACTCATTTAACTAAAGGGACTTAACAAGTATCCCGTCATCTGCTATAAAGTAAATAGATAATCCGAAAGGAAAGGAAAACAAATGAAAAGTATTATCAAGAAAAGTTTGCAAGCACTGCTGATTGTTCCAGCCCTTGCTCTTGGGGTAAGCTTTGCGGGTGGACTTGTTAGCTCTCCTGCAGCCCTTGCTCAATGTACTAACGACGCATCGGGCGGTATTGGCGGCGGTGCTAACTGTGCCCAGGGTGAGGATCAACAAGCCGACCTCTTTGGGGAAAGCGGTATCTTCAAGACAATCACCAACGTCCTCCTCTTCATCATTGGTGCGATTTCGGTGATCATGCTGATCATCGGTGGTATCCGTTACACTACCAGTAACGGTGATAGCGGTGCGGTGACGACAGCCAAGAATACTATTCTTTACGCCGTTATCGGTATCGTGGTTGCCCTTCTGGCCTACGCTCTGGTCAACTTTGTCATCACCAGTTTCGTCGAAAACTAGGAAATATAGTTTACAAAAACCTCCCTACCCGGGAGGTTTTTTGATGTTAGTTTTTAAGTCACGTATTAAATAAACCCGCCGGGTGGCGAGCTTATTTGAGTAGCAGTAGATACGTTTTTATTGGATAGTAATCTTCTTAGCTTGTTCTTGCTTAACCTTGCCAAAGCTGATCGTAAGGACGCCATCCTTTAGCACGGCACCAACCTCATCTTCCTTAACGGCAACCGGAAGCGCAAGCGTGCGACTGAATTCACCCCAGTAACATTCCTGGATGTGCCAGTTCGTGGCTTCGGTATCGTCCCCGCTTGAAAGTGTCCCGCTGATCGTGAGAATTCCGTCGCTGATGCTAACATCTAGGTCTTCTTTATTCACTCCGGCTGTACGGGCTTTAACGATAAGTTTTTCTTCTGTTTCGTAGACGTCTACGGCAAGCTGGCCCGGGAAATTGTCTTCGGCTTCATCCTGCCATGCTGCATCGTCGTTCACAGACGCAGCTGGTGTTTGTTGCTGGGCGAGTTCATCGTCATTCAGGAATGCAGCGGCAAGCTCATCTTCGATCAATAGATCGTCATTTTGTTTACGGGCCATGATATCCTCCACTTTTCTCTAGGCTCTATTGACAATTAGTCCCTTCAATTATAGCCAACATTTACCGTATAATCAATAAAAGGAATACGCAAAACGTAAAAAGTACAATGATTGACCATCTGCTTAAAAACATTGCTCCTCACCCCTGTTATGGATGTGCAAAATTAGGACAAATCCTATGTGATAATTGTAAATATGACATCGAATTTGAACGATATTCCCACTGTGTTGTCTGTGGCCAGCACACCCGGTTCGCCAGCTTGTGCGGTGAATGCAGCACCCCCTATTCAGCAGCGTGGTGCGTGGGAGAGCGCTCCGGCCTATTGCAGCGGCTGATAGGCAGCTATAAGTTCCAGTCTGTTCGGG
>JALRBM010000117.1 GCA_023257755.1 Candidatus Saccharimonadia bacterium
CGACATTGTATATGGTGGCCTACGTAGCAAAGAAGAACTATTATCCATCTACGATCAAAACCGCGACAGCTATGGTCATCGCGACATTCAGCAAATCTACAGCTATTTCGGCATTACACGTAATGACATCGCTAACGGAAGTGTTACTACGTTCAACTCTCGCGATCAAGGTCTCGCAATACAGAGTGCAGGTCGATCCACTTATGAATGGCAAAGGACAGCCCACTCCATTCCCAACACCAATAATACAACCGTATACACAAGCCTCCTTTATAAATTTGATTCTACTGCATGGACAAAGGCGAATGGGTCAAGCTACACGGCGCTCGTTGGGAAAAGGGCGTCAGATGGCAAATGGTTCGCAATCATGTTTGGCTGTGGCAATCCAGCATACATTTCGCTTCCGCCCCCACCGCCACAGCCGGTCGCAAGTTGTATCGACCTGAAGATCGCGCCTATTTCACGAACAAACTTCAGGTTTACAGCCCGCGCATCCAAGGATAACGGAGCCACGATTTCCAGCTACGCCTATACCGTTAAAACTAGCGGCGGTGTCACTGTCCACACGCAAACTGTCGCAAGCAGCGATGCAAGCAATTCACTTACGTATGACTTTAAAGCTGATGGCAATTACACCGTAAGTGTCACCGTCAATACAAGCGTCGGTCCAAAATCAGCGCCTAGCTGTCAGCAACTCCTAACGGTCACTCCCGAGCCGCGTTGTCCCCTCAATCCCGATATCGTCGCGTCTAACCCGGACTGTAAACCATGCGAAGACAATCCAAACATTTGGTACAAGGACAAAGATTGTACCTCGGACTTTGAACTATCAAAGAAAGTAAAGAATGTTTCCCAGCTTGTAGATGACGCAAATAACACAACAGTCATGCCTGGTGATAGATTAGAGTATCGGCTGCGGGTAAAGAATGTGGGTAACACAACAGGCTCCTACACGCTCCAGGACAATCTCTCAGACGTTCTCGAGTACGCTACGCTTATCGATGCCGGTGGAGGCACGCTGGCCACCCAGCAAGGCGGCGCCCCTGCGGAAAAAATCGGCACGATTTCTTGGCCGACAGTCGAGATCAAACCCGGCGCAAACATTGAAAAGATCATCAGTGTTCAGGTAAAAGCAACTATCCCAGCCACTCCACAAGGAACCAGTAACCCCGAATCGTATAACTGTCGAATGGTCAATGACTTCTCTGGTAACGGAACGGCCGTCATGGTCAACTGCCCGACACCGAAAGCTGTGGAGCAAGTCGTAAGCGAGCTACCAAAAACAGGTCCAACCGAGAATATGATTTTTGCCGGAGTGGTCATCGCCGTAGTAACGTATTTTTACACCAGATCACGACAGCTAAAGAAGGAAGTCCGTCTTATTCGCCGGGACTTACATGCGGGAACAATATAATTGAGGGTGGTTAAATGAGCGCAGAAAGAATCAATCAGCGGCCAGAAGCCGAACACAAGCCTAAAGATTTCGAGGGACTCGAGGAGCACCACGAGCGACTGCGAGAAGATCGTGAACGTGCAGGCGAAAAGACACACGAAAACGTCGATGATGTCCGTCACGAAGCCTTGGAGCGGGCAAAAAGCATAGAGACCGAACGTCAACCTGTAGCTGAGGAGCGCGCACCCTCCCCTGCGGAACGCCGGACAGGCGGGCCAAGCAAAAAAGACCGTGAGGCAAGCTTTAATGCGACAATGACCGAAGTCCGCACACAAATGTCAGCTCCTAGTAGGACATTTAGCAAAGTCATCCATAACAAAGCGGTCGAGAAAGTCAGCGAGGCGACCGGAAATACGATTGCCCGTCCAAACGCCATGTTGTCCGGCGCCATTTTCGCCTTTCTTGTCACGCTCGCCGTTTATCTTGTTGCCAAAAACATTGGCTATCCCCTGTCCGGCTTTGAATCGATCGGCGCCTTCGCTATAGGCTGGGCTATCGGCCTCGTCTACGATTTTCTAAAAGTCATGATTACCGGACGCAGGTAATTCGCCTTATCTCAACTTGATTGATATTTCACTGTCGTGATTGGTGTCGTCCCCATGAAGCTTTAACTTATCATCAGATGGTATCTGCGTCGCAGTTCCAGAAGGTTGAGAGGGTGCCGGCGGGAGAAATGGGTTCGGCTCTGGATCTGGTGAGTTTTGCAATGTAGGCGGCGTGAAGGGCGCCGGGACTTGAGGCTGAGGCGCTGAAGATCCGATCGGAGCTGCCGGGGCAGGAGTAGGGAGTGGCCTGGAAGACAACGCTACGGCAGGGGCAGGTTTGGAGGCAAGCTGCTGACGTTTGGCGAGCCATTCATCCAGAAACGAGGAGCCCGAGGCTGATCCAGCCTTAGGTGATCCCATGCGCCCCTGTGGTCCCCGGCGCAGTGGTTCTACTTTCTTCTTTTCAGCTTCTCCCGAGCCTAGCCTGGCAAAAATCTCCTTCTCCACGACAGCTCGCGGCTTACCGTACTTAGCAGCTGAAAGCCGCTTTAATGCATCACTAAGCTGCGGATTAACCTGGCCCATCGGAGGCACAAATGACATGCTAAACGGTGCAGACGGGACATTATTGATCATCACGCTTGTTACCGATTGGTAGTTTGGCATCTTCGTCAGGTCCTCGGCATCGAACGTCGGCGCGAATTTCTTTACCAATACCTCGGCGTCAGTAATACCGATGCGACCGCTCACGACTGTCCCCACGTTACCGATGATCGCCTCTCGGATCTTATCAGTAAGCTGGGTCATGAACTGGTTGCCCAGAATCAGATTAAGCCTGTACTTTCGTGCCTCTGAAAGGATCGACTCAAAGCTCTCGGTGGCAAAGTTCTGAAACTCATCAACGTAGAGCGAGAAGTCGACACGCTGGTCCTCTGGCATATTTGCCCGGCCCATTGCCGCCGCCTGAAACTTCATGACAAATATAATACCGAGAAGCTTTGAGTTGAGATCACCCATCTTCCCTTTACTGAGGTTAACGAGGAGGATTTTCTTGTTATCCATGATTTCGCGGAGGTTGAATCCGCTTTTCGTCTGCCCTAGGATGTTCCGCATAGCATCGTTAGAAATAAACGGACCAAACTTGCTGACGACCCAACTGATCACCTCGCCAGCTTCGTTAGATTTTTGCGAAGCAGGAAATTCTTTGGTCCAGAAGTCCAGCACCGTTTGATCAGTCACATACTTCAACTTGCTCTTCATAAATTCCGGATCAATCAGTAGTTTTGGAATATCGATAAATGTCCCGCCGTTCGGGTCGGACATAAGCAGCAAGGCACAGTTACGGAAAATGTGTTCCAGACGCGGACCAACAATGCCGGTGTGGCCCGGGTCGTAGAGACCATACAGCATATTAATCGCCTCTTGAACCAAAAAGTCCTTTTGATCAGGATGGTCAAACTCAAACATATTAAGCCCGATCGGGTTTGTCATATCTCCGGGGTTGAAGTAGATCACATCTTCGACACGCTCTTTCGGTACCTTGCCTAGCAGAGCCTCGACAGAGTCTCCGTGCGGATCAACGAAGGCAAAGCCTCGGCCATCCATCATGTCCTGGAACGCCAGGTTTTCAAGCAAGACCGATTTACCCGTACCCGTTTGTCCAATGATATAGGTATGGCGGCGGCGATCGTTCGTACTAAGTCGGATGGGCTTTTTCACTCCCCGGAACTCGTTATAACCTAGCAAGAACCCTTCGTCCATGACTGCCGTCGGTCCGTCAACTTGCTTCGAAAGTTGACGCTGTACTTGTGATGTCGGGATATTCTTTTGGTTCGGCAAGTGGAAAATACTGGCAAGTTCCACGCTGTTCAATATGTTCCGATTGATCGTCTGTGGGAAAAATCTGAAGATATACGCCGTTACTAGTTCTTCCACGTTTTTTGTTACGGTGAATTTGAAGCCATTAAAAGCCGGCGAGTCGAAAAGCGAGAAGGCTGCCACGATATTCTTGAGAAGTCCCTGGGCGTGGCCTGCCGTGTTAGAAGATACAACAACACGAACCAATACCTCATAGGCAGGATAGCGCGTCTTTTCCTCAATCGCCTCGACCGTCGCCTGCTCCAAAGAGGTAAACTGTTTATCTTCAGGCTTGACCTCCCCCACTTCGGGCGGCTTCCAAAGCGCTTCCATAAGGTCTTTTGGCGCGGCAAGGCCTCCAAAACCCGCCTTTTTCTTGCCTTTCTCCTTGCGCATTCCCTCAACCGCACTAATCGAGTTGCGGGTCCAACCTTCACGGGCGGGCCGGATCATCAACTGGATTGCCGCCCCATTCTCGCGGCCGGCAGCCGACAAGGCGTTAAGCAGCGCCCTTGAGGCGTCTTGCTTCGACTCTTTATACGTCGCGATCGGGTAAACGAAGTCTTTTTTAAGAGTAAACTCTCCGCCTATCGTCCCGGTCATTTTTCCGACCTGGCTAAATATATTGTGTTCGGCTACCTCTTCCAGCCGTGCTGAAGGATATGCAGCCGCGACAGCCTGACGGACCACATCGACAAGAACATACGGTACCACCACATAGTAATGCACCAGCCCTTTGCTGGCCGCTATCTCTAGTGAAATATGGCGCTGCCCATAAATCTTGCTCTTGAATCCTTTTGTAGCGGTACTGGCGATGATGTTGTACATCACTTGGGCCTGGGAAAGCACCTCCTCATTTATGTCGCGCTCATCCCTTCCACTCCCCTCGATATCTTCGCTTGAAGGAGGAAGATGGATAACCATCGGAACCATCTTGAGGCCTCGTTCGTAGTTCTTTGCTTCCCGAAGCGTCCGGCGATACTGAGAAAAAATTAACATACCGGCAACCAGGCCTACGAACACGACTATGAAGATGGTGATAAATACCCCCGCCATATCTACTTAATTATGCCACGTCCCTCCGCTATGAGGAAGCACCCAGCTCCTTTCCATATCGCTTGCGAAGATAGTCTGCTTGTAACTTGCCTACTTCCTGTTCCCTGGTATAGGGGTCATCTTTGGTCTGGACGATAATCTTTTTGGCCTTATCGACCCACTCTTTTTCTATGAGATCGTCGTCGTTCGCTACCAATGGGGTATCATCGACGACCGTATCATCAGCCGGGGCGGGCTGGGGGATCGCGGGGGCAACCGGCGCCGGTAAGACAGGCACGACCACAGCCGGGGCGGCAGATTGTACCTCACCGCGTTGCTCCAGGCGCTCCTGGCCTCTCTCAAAGGCCCCCCGCTCCACTATCTCCTGTTGACCAACCTCTTGTCTCCGCTCGTATTGTGGCATTGGATACTCTGGTCCAAGGTTCGGTGCGGGGAGTTTCGGTTCCATATCTGTAATTATAGCATAATCATCACTTTAAAAATAACTTTGACTAGCCGGTTCGTTTTGCCACATAAAGACATCCGACCGCCGCAAAGATAACGACAAGAAGCACCTCATACGGCCCTACATCCCCAACAGAGTGAAGGCCGACCAGCATAATAGGAACGAGGGTAAGGACGGAAGAAAAGTAATAGGAACGACGAAATGACAATGGGCGAAGTGGTTGTTTAGCCGTCACAAACGCCGCCAGTCTGGAAATAAGCTTACTTACTATAAAAAGCAAATAAGTCAGTACCCCGAGTACTGACACATACACTAAAACAAATAGGATAAATATCCCTAGGGGCCCTACCTTTGTCGGTGTTGTCACATATAACAAAACACCGGCAAGGATCATCGCTACCACTGAACTTGCTGCGACAAGTTTTTCTAACATTAAAATATCCTTCACTCTCCACCAAGAATACAAGAGAGCCTGAGCAGCAACCCTAAACGCTTCATCTACAACATCCGCCTCTTATAAGAAACTATTTGGCGCGTGTAGGTGAAACAGATTACTGCTCGAGGCAACTGACCGCTCCGGGAAAACCCGGGGCATTCGTCATGCGTCACGTTCCGTGATACATCTGGAGTTCTCGTTACTACCGTTAATAAGGAGTAACCAGATGTATCGCGTACTTGTTATACGCGCGCTCGACACCATATTTGGCGGAGCATCGGCAACGTCATCTCGACATACTAAAGGTACGTGATCTACTTGTGTAGATCAAAATATTTAAGGTGTACGGAGTTGGCGTTACCGAGTTTCCGTCAAAAACTACTGGTACACGTTTTTGTTTGTTAAGGTGTTTTTCTGCTTTTTGTTTTTGTAAAAGCTTAGTTGAACTATAGCACAACTACCCTTTATGGTCAATAATTTGTGATATGAAAAGCAATGTTTTTATGTCTACAAAGATTTCTTTTTAGTATTTCAAAGGTGTTATTTATTCTTTGATGATTTTTTATCAACGATGTTTAATAAACAATTACTAAGTAATTATGGTAGTGTCTATGAAACTTTTTTGCAAATTTCCTGGAACTGGAAGCTGGCAGTCAGCACAAGCTATCACTAACAGGCGGGCGCCTATATTCACAAGCCCTTTGAAAATTCGGATCCTCTAAAAATAGGCTTTGGTCCGCGGCAGGTTATAAATGAATCACGCGCCCTCGCAGTCTTTATGCCGTAGCAATGTTTTCGGCCATAAAAACCGACTAACAATGTAGCCTTTGCCAGGCAGCAAGATTCGTGTCCACGCACGTCAAACTCTAACTGAAGATTTTTGGACTGTATACATATAGTATACGCATACTGGCTGCTTTTCCCCATCGAACAGTCACATAAAACTAATTAGCAAATTGGCGTCGTCTTTTGGCTACGATCTGGGTGGTATTTTTAACTCGGGACTTTTTTCAAAAAACGTATTGACACAAGCGCTTTGGCGTCATAATATAGGGGTAGCTTCTGAATAAAAAAATTGTGCAGGAGCCAAAAATAAACAAGAACTCCAAAAACTCCACACGAAACAACCACTACTCGCAGGTGGTTGTTTTTTATTTTCAGGAATCATATTAAAACGAAAGTATACCCTTATCCAGGGTATACAAACTATTCATTATTGGTGGAGCTGCGGGGTACTGCCCCCCGGTCCAGAAGGTAATGTACTATTCGTCTACAAGCATAGTTTGTCTTAGGGTTACGACATGCCGAACTGAAAAACAAACAAAAATATCCGGAATGTCGCGTGGTGAAATGTCCTCAGGCCGCGCCACTGCCCGCGTTGAGAGTAAGTGGCATGTATATGACACCGTCTACCACTATGCCACCTGGCGGCAAACGATGATCGCTAGGCTATTAAGTAGCGATTGGCGCAAAAGCAGGTGCGCGCAGGGCGCTAGCTGCGTTAGCAGCTGCTGCTTTTACTTTTGCAACTAAGTTTGCAATTAAAAATATACGTTACGCGTATGGTCGACTTGCAGAATAGTAAATTAAGTTCCCTCTGTCGATAGCTATGTCAGCCCCAACATGAATAACCTTATCATATCACGACTTGCCCTAAAAAGCCAGTTATGCTTAACTCAAAGAAGTATGGCAGCAATCGCAAAGGTCCGGTCTGTTGCACCGGTGGGTTTTGAGGGGTGTCTCGTCGAAGTGGAAAGTGATGCCACTAAGGGCCTCTCTTCTCTTCAGGTTGTCGGCCTTGGTAATAAAGCTATCGATGAAGCTAAGGAACGCGTGCGAAGCGCAATTACCAACTCTCTCTTGGAGTTCCCGGCGCGGCGCATCACAATCAACCTCGCCCCTGCAGAGCTTCCTAAAGACGGCACTCATTATGATCTTCCAATCGCGTTGGCGATTCTCGTGAGTAGCGGCCAACTACGTCAAGATGAGGTTGGAGATGCCGCATTCGGCGGCGAACTTGCACTGGATGGCGCGCTTCGCCCTATCAAAGGCGTCATTACTTTAGCTGAAACAGCGAAAAAAGCGGGGCTTTCTGCTCTCTATCTCCCTGAACAGAATGCCGCACAAGCAAAATTAGTAGCCGGAATACAAATATTTCCCGTCTCTTCACTGCGTGCACTTTACCTTCATTTAAAGGGAGAGATTCGCCTTCGCGAGTTCACCTCTGCAAAAACTCGGCCGCAACCCTCCTCTGTCCCAACTCCCTCGCTCGATGACATCCATGGCCAGGAACAGGCAAAGCGCGCCCTCATAATCGCCGCCGCGGGCCATCACAACCTCCTTTTAACAGGCTCGCCTGGGGCGGGCAAGACCATGCTCGCACGTACACTTCCCTCTCTCTTGCCCGCCCTTACCCCCGAAGAACAGATTGCTGTGACGAAATTACACAGCCTCGCCGGAGAAACACTTGATACCGTCGTAGCCCGACGGCCCTTCCGCTCGCCACACCATACAGCCAGTAGAGCCGCGCTAATTGGCGGCGGGCCAAAATCAAAGCCTGGAGATATCAGCTTGGCACACCTTGGGGTATTATTCCTTGATGAGGTACCCGAATATCCACGGGCGACCCTGGAAGCCCTCCGGCAACCGCTCGAAGATAGGGCTGTGACCATAAGCCGGGCAAATGCCCACGCCACTTATCCAGCAGATTTTATGCTTGTTGCCACAATGAATCCCTGCCCCTGCGGTTTTTACGGCGATCAAAGCCGCGAGTGTTCATGTTCCACGACCCAAATCCTCGCCTACCAAAAACGCCTTTCAGGACCTTTCCTTGACCGTATCGATCTTATCGCAAACGTATCGCGCGTTCCCAGTGAGGCGCTACTGAATGATACGAAGCATAAAACACAACATGAAAACGCCCAAACAGCGATTCAAGAGGCGCATAATGCTCAAGCTAACAGATACGATAGTAGTACGAAAAACAACAGTAATCTTAGCTCTAGCGATATAAAGAAGTTTCTAGCACTCTACCCCGACGTGCGCCAACTACTCACAAAGGCATCCGACCGCCTCGGTCTTAGCGCCCGCAGCTACTTTAAAACCATTAAGGTCGCGCGAACCATTGCCGACCTGGAGCGGGCAGCTAAGATTACCCCCGCCCATGTCAGTGAGGCGCTGCAATATCGACAAAGTACTTGAACTAGGGTGGCCAATCTGTTAGACTATCTAACGAGTAACTCTAGTTATTGCAAAGTCAAAAAGGAGACGAGCAATCAATCAATCAATTCGCATCAACGAGGCAATCCGTTCAAAGGAGCTTCGCGTCATCGGTTCAAATGGCGAGCAAATGGGCATCATGAGTCGAGACGAAGCACTGAGGATCGCCGAGGAGGCCGGCGTCGACCTTGTTGAGATCTCACCGAATGCTAATCCACCCGTTGCCAAGGTCATCGACTGGGGTAAATACCAGTACCAAAAGATGAAGGAGTTGCAAAAGAACCGCAAAAGCAGCAAAGCTAGCGAGCTGAAGCAAATGCGCTTCGGGCTGAAGATCGGATCAGGCGACCTCGATATCAAACTTCGTAAGATTCGAGGATTCCTCGCAGCCGGACACAAAGTGAGAATCCAGATCTTTTACCGCGGCCGCGAGATGGCACACAAGGAATTAGGATACGAAATGATTGATCGGATTGTCGCACTACTCGAAGACGACGCAATCCTAGAGCAAAAGCCTCAGATGGCAGGTCGCAATCTGAGCATAGTAGTAAGGAGTAAATAATGCCAAAGTTAAAGACCCACAAAGGTACCGCCAAGCGTATCAAGCTTACCAGCACTGGTAAGCTGACGCGCCGCCGTGCTTTTGGCAACCACCTTTTATCAAAGAAGAGCAAGAGCCGTAAACGTGCCATCAACAGGGGCGCAGCCGTTACCGGCGCAATGGCTAAAAACGTTAAGCGAGCCCTAGGAGTATAGACCATGCGAGTTAAACGAGGCGTCACCGCAAGAGCAAAGCACAAAAAGATCCTTAAATTAGCAAAGGGCATGCAGCACAACCGCACCCGCAGCTACCGTCTCGCCAAGCAGGCTGTTATTCGGGCGCTTCAGTATGCCTACCGCGACCGCCGCAACAAGAAGCGTGACCTACGGGGTCTTTGGATCACCCGCATCAACGCCGCAGCACGAGAGCAAGGAACGACCTACGGTAAGCTTATTGCCGGCTTGAAGGCCGCCAACATCGAGCTTGACCGCAAGGTACTCGCAGAACTGGCCGTTAACGAGCCAAAAGCTTTCGCAGAAGTCGTAAAGAACGCCAAGAACTAGCGCTTCTCCTCCTTACACACGAAAATACCGCCTGATAGGCGGTATTTTTCGATAACAGTTTATCGGTAAGCCGGGTTCTGTCGAGGGCGGTCATCTATCTAGCCTGGCAGTTACCTACCAGATCGAGCGGATAGCGACCTACGGGCGGACAACCCTTGATGTAGATCTCCTTGCAGCCGACAGGGTTTACCTCCTTCACATGTCACCATGTGTCGCTGTGGGCTCTTACTTTCGCCTTGGCCGCTGACGCGGCGAAGGCTTATCCCGGACGAGCCGGGCCCACTCCTTTCACCCTTACCTTCTCCGGCCTTGACGCAACTAAGGCGCCACTCCCTTGCAAAGGCGGTTTCGTTTCTGTGGCACTTTCCCTAGGGTCACCCCCGGTCGCCGTTAGCGACTGTCGCGTCCTGCGCTGCCCGGACTTTCCTCTTGTCTACAAAGACAAGCGACCGTCTGACAAACTGTCTTGTTTATTATACCATTAGCCTTCGGCATGCGCGTCTAGAATTTTATTTACCATGCCATCCGCTAATTGGTTAAACTCTCGCCTGACATGAGAAAACGACACCTTTTCAAACTGACCCTGAAGCTCCTTGATACGTTCGTGAATAGGCCAAAGCTCTCTGTTGCGTATCTGATATATACCATTCATCTGGTTCACAACCAGCAGGCTATCCATGCGAAAATCGACTGTTTTCACCCCCATGGAGAGGGCTTTTTCGAGCCCTAGCCTCACCCCGTGATATTCAGCAATATTATTGGTTGCAATCCCAAGATACATACCGCCTTCATGGAGCACATGTTCCTGCGAATTCATAATGACAAAACCGGCTGCTGACGGCCCCGGATTCCCGCGCGATCCCCCATCAGAATAAATGATCGCGTGCGAAATATCCGTAGCTTTCCCAACATCACTTCCAATTAAAACTTCTTCTTTAACAGAGGTAACTCGCTGTTGTGATATGCCCAACAATAGTTTAGCAGACTCGGTTAGTTCCTCTTGCTGGATATCTGCCGTGGACTCCCATTTGTAATGATTGTAGTTTTGACTAAGATGTACCCGCGCCCCGCCCGAACCCACGCTAACCAGGTAGAGTATAAGGACGTACTGCATGTCCCTATCGTCGTGATCGATATATGTCAGCACATCGAACAGCTGGGCCGTCTGAATAGTCAGCCCTGCGTCATCGCCCAAGTAACGCGCCAGGGCATCCTCGGGCTGTTCACCGTAGCCAAGCTTGCCACCAGGAAGCTCGTACTTCCCCAAAATTGACGGCCGGCCGTTGGCACGGCGCAAAAGAAGCGTTTTCTCGTCTTTACGGATAATAGCCCGGACTGCAATGCGTTGGTTCATGTTTTACTTTCTGTTTTAGCTTACCCTATTGCTATTTTATCAGTACTTTACACTATAAAAAATAAGCGGACAAAAGGCCGCTCTATGGTCGGGGTGACTGGACTTGAACCAGCGACCTCACGGCCCCCAGCCGTGCGCGCTACCAGGCTGCGCCACACCCCGAAAAAATAATAAACAAAGGCCCAGAACCTCTGCGGCGCTTGATATTCCCCGCGATATAGCAAGGTGGGTGTTCTCAAATTACTCCCACGAGAGTAAATCATTCGAACTCCCTATCAATATGATATTCAGGAAAATCATATACGCCGACGGATTGTCCTGGACACCTTTTATTATACCATTTTATGGCTAGCCGATGCCAAAGATACGTCCAAAAACATCCACGAAAAAGCTTGTGCCGGCTTGCATAAATCGACCAATGACAGGGCTGGCGATTAGAACGATAGCAAAAATAAAGAAAATACCGAAACGCTCGATTGCTTCCATCCCGCGGCGGACGAATTCGGGTGCCAGCGCGTAAAGCACACGCGATCCGTCAAGAGGCGGAATAGGGATGGAGTTGAAGATAAAGAACCCAAGGTTAACAAGTACGGCAGTAACAAGAATCTGACCAATAACCCCATCCTGGGACACTCCGACAAGAGCATAAATACCAAAAGCAATAAAGGCGATCAACAGGTTCGTTAGCGGCCCCGCCATGGCCACAAGCGCCGCGCCCCATTCATCATAACGGACCCTATTGGGATTAAACGGCACAGGCTTGGCCCCGCCAAAGATTGGCGCCCCGACGATTGCCAGCATGACAGGGAGAAGAATCGTTAGAAAAGGATCGATATGCTTAACCGGGTTAAGTGTCAGCCGCCCCTCCAGCTTGGCCGTATCGTCCCCCAGCCAGTAGCTCATAAAAGCATGCATGGCCTCGTGAAGTGTCATCGACACTAAAATAACACCGATGACGATTGCAATATAACCAATATCCATTAGGATATATTATACACTAGTCCCGGCTAGTACTCGGTCTCATCATAGTAAAACTCGCGCTCCGCGAAAGTCTCGCCTTTATCGATGAGATCCATGAAATCATCGACGCTTACAAAGCGTTTTGGTTGCTGGTGGAATTCCTCGTTGGTCATCCAGCGATTCACTCCACCCTCAAATTGCTCGATAAGCTGCCCGCGGTAAGCAGTCGCATACACGCAAAGGAAAATCTTATCCTCTAACAGCGCGCCTGTCGCTTTGTTGAAATCACGTTTATGGTACAGCAGTCGGTACTCAAAGTCCGCTTCAAGCCCCGTTTCTTCCTTTAGTTCGCGCTTCGCAGCCTCAATAACCGACTCTCCCCAGCGCACTTTACCGCCAACCCGTCCCCAAAAGTCGTAATAGGGGTTCTTCTTGCGTTGTTGGAATAAAAATTCACGCTCTCCTTTATCATTTCTTCGCTCTAAGGTGATAGCCACCGACACTTTTGGCTGCCTTTCGATCGTCTTGTCGTCAGTATCCATTCGGTTCGCGTATTCTTTCCCTTGGTGGGTCAATTTGTAGTGCTTGGCACCCTTCTCCACGTAGCCTTCTTCAATCAGTTTCTTGATATGGAAGGAGAAATGATCGCTACTCAGTTTCGTTCCTTTTTGAAGTTCGGAAAAGGCAGCTTCGGGCGTAAATAATAAGTGGTGCAAGATTGCCGCTTGTGCCTCATGTGCCTGTGGTTCGTAACTCATATTCCTCCTCCTTGTTATGCTACCCTAGAGAATACGCTGCTGGCGCTTATATATCCAGTAAAGCCGACTTCACCTTGACGAAAAAGCACCAAAAGGGTAAAATGGTAAAGATTTGTAAAAATAAGTGGAAGTAATAAGTAATTATGGCAGCACGATGTGAACTCACCGGCAAAGGCAAGCAGTTTGGCCACAATGTCAGCTTTTCTTTGCGTCGCACCAAGCGCGTCTTCAAGCCTAACCTGCAAAAGAAGACGTTTACCGTCGACGGTCAAAAAGTGACGATGGTTCTTAGTACGCAAGCTATCCGTACCCTCAAGAAAAAGGGTATCCTTGCGAAGGCAGCTTAAAGGCGACAATCTCAACTAAAATACCTCCCACCTACCGGGAGGTATTTTAGTTACCTTTTAGGATTAATTACGGCTTACCTCAACGACCGTGAGGGTTGCTGGCAACGAAGCGGCTGATTTTACCTTGTATTTGCTGGTCGTTTCCACCGGAGCACCCAACTCTTTCGTAAATACCTCTAAAGCATCTTGGGGGACTTCGTACTGCACCGCAGGATCGGCATAATGGACGGGTATGACTACTTTGGGATCGATCTGACGCGTAATCACTGCCGCACTTGTCGCGTCTAGGGTATAACCTCCTCCACCTACCGGAAGGATAAGGAGATCAACCACGCCTAGAGCCTCCAGTTGGTCCTCGGTAAGCTTGGGGGCAATATTCCCAAGCAAGGCAATACGGATTTCGCCTACTTCAAGCCGATAAATAGTAGACCGCTTTTCGTCGTCGGAGGTATCAAGGTGCCGGGAGGCTGCCGTTCCATAGATTGAGAAATCCCCGATCTCATATTCACCAGGCCCTTCAATAACCAATCGAGTTTCCCCTGTGTCCACAAGAAAACGCCCTTCCGTCGCCAGTTCAACGGCGTTGTCTACTTTTAGGTCTTTCAGGCCCACTACCGAAAGTTTAGGATCCACCACAACAGCCGTCCCTTTTGTGGCCAAAATTAATCCATTTGCACCCTTGTATTCAATGTCCAGCATCGTGTCTCCTTATTTCAGCACTTTATCCGTATCAAGCAGAATAGTATATTTACCGCTCAGTATCTCTGTAATAAATTTGTCTCTCACGCTAAGGCGGTAGTAAAATTCGTCGTAGGTGATAACTGAATAATTCAGCTCCCTACCCTCAGTCTTTTCAATCTGCTTCATGGCGTTTCTTAATTTTACCACGGGTATATCACCCACCAGTAGCAGATCCACCTTGCTCGTCGATCCCTTGATGAGGACACCGGCGGCTATAGCTAATCTAATCCCTGGTAAATCGGTAATAAGGCGGTGCCATCCTGCGGACGACTTTTCCTCTTTTTGCGGCGCCATGGTTTCATCGGCAAAGATCGCCCGAAAAGGAACATAAAAATCATAGCGCTGGTTAACCTGGTAATACAGTTTATTATCCGAGCTATCGCTCGTGATAATGCCCACCTCGAGCATATTCGACAGTTCACGACGAACAGAGTTAATTTGTTCATCGATAAGACGCGTGATCTCCCTGACATAGAATGCCTTCCCAGGATTATTCAGGAAGAGATGGAGTAGTTTCACCCGAGTTTTTGAACCAAATAATGCGTCGATCATTTTCCTACCTAGAGCAACTTTCGTGTTCTATCATAGCATGATTATAGGTACTTGGCGAGTTGTGCGGACAAATACTTTTCAGCTTCGTCTAGGTCAAGCCATTTGATGAAATTGTGACGTTTCAGCCATGTCATTTGCCGTTTTGCAAGTTGCCAGTCTAACGTTGTAAATTTATCTTTAAATTCCTGGAGGTCAAATTCTCCCGCCAGATACAATCGCGCCAGCCGGTAAATGTTTCCTGTCATAGCTTCATTTTTCCAGCCATATTTATTGCCCAATTTAGTGGCCTCTTCAACAACACCATCTTGAAATAGCTGTTCAGTTCGATCGCCAATCCGTTTTCGTAAAACTTCTTTATCTGTAGATATTCCTACAACCATTGTCGAATTGACTGGCGTACTCCTCCTCTTAATATTTACGCTTTTTTGCTCTATTGCCCGAATGACATACCGTTTATTATTCTTATTTTCCGGAAGAGTTATATTGTTTTTTAAACAATATTCTTGAAGTTCCTCGAGCGAAAGTTCCTCAAGCTTATTTCTTAGTTCTTGATCAACCTCTTGTCCGAACTGGTAATCAAGGATAACGGCATCAACATACAAGCCCGTTCCGCCTACGAGAAATGGAATATGGCCCCTGGCTCGGACCTCTTCAATCTTTTTATTGGCATAGATCTTGAAATCGGCCACCGTAAATCGCTCTCCAGGCTCGACGAGATCCAGTCCCCAATGAGGTACTTCTCGTCTCTCATCGGGAGCAGGCTTGGCTGTTCCAATATCCATCCCCTTGTAAATTGTGCGTGAGTCTGCACAAATAATCTCTCCGCCGTATTCCTTGGCAAGCGTAATAGCCAGTGAGGTCTTTCCGCTGGCCGTAGGACCGACAATTACAATAAGCGGTAGTTCTGTTCCAGAAACTCGGGCCGCCATCGCCGCTCCTCGAAGTTATCAACGACAAAATTCGTGCAGCTAATCCCCTCTGCTTCTAGGAGTTGCTGCTGAACCTCTCGGCCGCCATGAAAACCAGCAGCGAGACCGCCAAATCTATTAACGAGCCGGTGCCACGGAAGTTCCGTCGGCCCGTAGTGGGCAACGCCCCCTACGATCCGCGAAGCGTTGGCATGACCTGCCATACCGGCGATATCTCCATAGGTAGTCACCTTTCCTTCCGGTAACTGCGCCATAAGTTCGTATATTTTTTCGCGAAATTCCTTATCCACGCTGTAATTTCTCTACCTCTTTTAACACGCCAGTCCAGTCGTGACAGCGTACCATGCCTTCTACAAGCGTCTCATTCTGATTCCATGGGTAGTCACCAAATACGATAACCCGCTCCAACTCTGCCTCAAGCACGCTGTGGCCGTGCTGAACGTGATCGTCGATAAGGAGGTTGGCGCCGATGGCTTTACACACATCACCTTTGGAACGTCTGGCTGACACATTGGTCGAGCTTACGATAAAATTCGTGTGCTCGATACTTGTAAAGCACCCTTCAAAGTACCGGTTAAGCATCTCTCGCGTAAGCTCCTCAAGAAAACTCGCCCTACCCGTAACGAGATGGAGCTCGTGCCGAACTGCCAGCTCCTTGACGGCCCGCACCGCCTCTGGCTCCGGCACAATAGCCGCGTGCGCCTCGGACCGGAGAAAATCATACACCCGCTCAATTGCTACATCGTCGTCGTCGGTTCCCCATGTTTCAAGGGTGGCCGGCTTATACATATCCTTTAATTCAAGCGCTGTTCCAAAACGATCATTGTAGTCATTGATAATCGCCTCCGCCGTAGGAATGAGGACGTCATCACAATCGACAGCAATCACGAGTCGCCGCATACGTTATAGCCCCCTCAAATACTCAGACAGCTCATCAAGGCTTATCTTTTCTTCCCCTGATTGGGTACGCACACTCACTTCCCGATTCTCCTTGTCTTTCGGACCGACGATCAATTGAACAGGGATCTTCCAGGCAGTCGCCTCCCGGATTTTCTTACCCAGGCTTTCATTACGGTCATCGCGGGTAAACCTGATTTCGTTATACTTGATCGGCTGCATCAGAACGGTATCGCGAAGAACAGCCTCAATCTCTTCGACATAATCGATTACCGTGTCGTTGATCGTTAAAATCCTTATTTGCTCGGGCGCCAGCCAAAACGGGAACCAGCCACCTCTCTGCTCGATCAAAAAGCCCATGAAGCGTTCGAACGCTCCCATGATGGATTTGTGGATCACCACAGGGTACTGTTTTTGCCCCTCGGCATCAACATAGGTAATTCCCATGCGTTCAGGCACCAGAATATCGATCTGCACCGTCGCGATAGAATCTTCTTTGCCGTGGACATTCTTGATCTGAACATCAAGCTTCGGTCCGTAGAACGCCGCCTCGTCTTCTACGGCGACAAACGGTTCTCCCGATTTTTCCAGGGAACGGCGGATGGTCTCGGAGGCGTTTTTCCACTTCTCGGGATCGCCCGCGTACTTACCCTTACTGAAGTCGGGCAGCGACAAACGATACCAATACCCTTCCACGCCACAGGTTTTATAAACTTCCTTGAAGAACGCTAAAAGGTCGTCGAATTCCTTTCCCACCTGATCCTCAGCCATATACATATGCGAGTCGTTTTGTGTGATGGGTCCGCGCATCCGAATCAGTCCAGTCAGCGTCCCCGAGAGCTCGTACCGATACAAGCCAGCGTGTTCTGAGAGGCGAAGCGGCAGATTTTTGTACGAAGGCTGCATTTTTTCAAACACCATATGATGATGCGGGCAATTCATCGGTTTTATATAGAACTTATTACCCTCTTCA
>JALRBM010000042.1 GCA_023257755.1 Candidatus Saccharimonadia bacterium
GTCTTTTCAAACTCGGCCCGTTGCCGGGCGTATTCGTGCCAAAGCGCCGCCAGGGCTTGGGCCGGATTCTCCTCGTCGATGTCATCCTGCGACAGGCCTTTGATTGAACGGTCGCGCATCAGCGAGTCCAGCAAGAACGCGCCTTGTCTGATATCGTGCACTTCACTAAAGCGGACCTCGACGTTTTGGCGGTGCGCCGCGTGGTACAGCGCCTTGGTGTCATATGACACTACCTTTGTCATCTCGATCGCCCGCCAGATACTAGCATCAACCTCGACCAGCGGCAAAGTAGCATAACTGACCTTGTCAGTCGAAAGCCACACGGTATCGTCATGAACGTGGAGTAGCACCTCGGCATTGGCTTCCAGCGCCAGCGTCTTTGGCCAGTCGGTCTTTTTCAGTTCTGGTGCAGTAGAAGCTTGAGGTGATACAAACAAAGTACCCTGGTTGCTGTGCTGCATATGTTTCGGCAGCCGGCGAACAAGCGAATTAAATTCAAAATGTTTTAAAAGTGCGGCCAGCTTTTCGGTGTCCAGATCGTGGGCATCCATAGCCTCAAGATCAAGCGGCAGCGGCGCATCAAACCATAGCTCGGCGACCCGCTGGCTTAAATAGGCCGACTCTTTACCGGCTTCTAGCTTTTTGGCGACACTGGGTTTTATATCGTCCAAGTGTTCATACACGCCGTCGAGCGTTTCGTGATCCTGCAAAAGTCCTATCGCTGTTTTCTCACCGATTCCAGCTACTCCCGGAATATTATCGGACGAATCGCCTTTTAGTGATTTAAGGTCCAGGAACTGATCGACCCGGATGCCGTATTTTTCTTCGAAATACTGCGGCGTGTATTCGTCGATCTCGCTGAAGCCTTTTTTAAGCGCATAGACATGCGTCAGTGGGCCGACACACTGCAAAGCATCGAGGTCAGAGGTAATGAGACAAGATTCGATTCCTTTGTCGGCGGCCTGCTTGGCAAGTGTCGCCATAATGTCGTCGGCCTCGTAATCATCGAGTTCATACAGCGGCCAACCAAACGATTCAAGCAGCTGATACAGCAGCGGGATCTGCTCGTAAAAGTCTGGCGGCGCAGGCTTGCGCCCGGCCTTGTAGTCAGGATAGATTTCCTTACGCTTGCGGATATTCGTTCCCTTCTTGTCCCAGGCGACAGCGACATAATCGGGCTTTAGTTTGTTTATCACTTCGATCGCCAGGGAGGCAAAGCCGAACACGCCCCCTGTCGGCGTCCCGTCGCGCATACTAAGGCCTGGCATGGCATAGTAGCCGCGGTAATACACTGATTTTCCATCGATAACAACTAGTCGCTTCATTAGGTATTAGTATACAGTATCTCCCTCTTTCGCACCCGGTCGTATCTGGTACACTTAAGCTATGAGACATCACGAAAATCTGAAGATACTTGCCTTTGTCGGCCTGGCCGGAAGTGGAAAAAGCACCGCAGTTGATTACCTGACCGAAAAAGGATACCCGAAAGTATACTTTGGAGGTGTGATCTATGATGCCATGCGAGAAGCCGGCATCGAGATTACGCCGGAAAGTCAGACAACATTTCGTGAAGAGATTCGCGAAAAAGAAGGAAAAGATTTTGTTGTTAAGCGAATTATTGCTCAAATAGAAAAGCTGACAGAGGCTGGACAACACCGAATCATTGCCGACGGCCTCTACAGCTGGAGTGAATATAAAATTATGAAGCATGCCTTTCCAGGCCAGTTGACACTGGTGGCAATCGTAGCACCCCGAAAACTGCGCCATCACCGCCTCGCGAACCGGCCCGAGCGCCCTTTTACCGAAAAAGAGGCCGAAACACGCGACTGGACAGAAATTGAAAACCTAGAAAAAGGCGGCCCGATTGCTATTGCCGACTACTACTTGGTAAATGACAAGGATCCAGAGGAGCTTTATAGACAAGTTGAAGAGGTGCGAGAAAATACTTCATTTAGATAGCATCTATTCTCAATTCGTTTTATAATAAGAAGACCGCTTACTCACCGGAGGTGTAGGTTGACATATCGAGGCGAGCGAAGGTTCACTCCCGCGGGTGAAGGAAAGTTCATCGTGGGACCGGAAACGATCCTCCTGACCTGTCGTGTGGTCGAAAAGGATTCGGAGGTAGTCGGGTTCGTCCCGACTTCAAGCGACTTCTCGTCGTTCCGCTGCTGGGTGAGGATCGCCGAACTGAACCCTCTCGTGCAGAGCAAGGTGCTGGCAGGACACGGATCAAGCATCACTCTCTCCTTCACCTTCAGCTTCGAGGACGGCTACTTCACCGGCCTGTCCGCCATCGTCGACAAGGAGAAGGAGATCACCTGCTTCCCATCCCGGGAAGCCGTCCTTACATCTATCACTGAATAAGCGGGCTGTCCCGCTGGAGAGATCCGCCGAAGGCTTTTCTTCAGGCCGCGCATCTTTTCGGCGGGTTTCTCCATAGGATTTATTCCCGATAGCCAGTCGCTCGTAATCTTTTAAGTGAGTCTTTGATAGAATCACGCACCGCGCCGGGTGCAATCCCTTCTTCCTCGGCAATCGCCCGAAACGATACGCCAGCAAGCGCCCTCTCGATGCGGAGAAGGCGCTTTTTTAGCTGCTCATCACTGGCAGCGTCTGGAGCAAGCTGCTCTGCCCCGCCCACTTGAAGCAGCTCAAGCAGTTGCTCTCGTAGTTCTTCCATGCCTCTTTCGAGGGGATATCCCGACAAACGACTCGGTGGCATGTCAAGCGCCCAGCCCAGAAGTATCCTCTGCTGCTGGCGCTCTTGACCGTTCATTATCCTAGGTATTCGTGTAACTTCTTGGCGTCTTTATGCTTGCGAAGTTTAGCCAGGGCCTTGGCTTCGATTTGGCGGATACGTTCGCGGGTGACGGCGAATTCCTGGCCGACTTCCTCGAGCGTGTGACTTTTGCCGTTTTCCAGGCCAAAGCGCATCTTGACGATCTTTTGTTCACGGTCAGAAAGCGTGCTTAAGATCGCTTGCACTTGTTCCTTCAGGAGCTGGCTGGTCGCGGCTTGCTCCGGCGTTTCAGAATCTTCGTCCTCGATAAAATCACCCAGGACACTATCTTCGTCCTCGCCGTCTCGGCCAACGCCGGCGTCAAGGCTGGTAATATCTTGCTTGATCTTGATGACATACTCGACCTTTTCCGGCTCCATCTCGAGCTCTTTCGCCAGCTCTTCGATCGACGGTTCGCGGTTAAGTTCCTGCGTCATGCGGCGCTGCGTGCGGAGCAGCTTGTTGATCGTCTCGACCATATGAACCGGAATACGAATGGTTCGGGCCTGGTCGGCAATGGCACGCGTGATCGCCTGGCGGATCCACCAGGTCGCGTAGGTGCTGAACTTGAATCCCTTGTCCGGGTCGAACTTTTCAACGGCGCGAAGCAGTCCCGTGTTGCCTTCTTGGATCAGGTCGAGAAAGTCGAGACCACGACCGCTGTAGCGCTTGGCGATCGAGACGACCAGTCGCATGTTGGCCTCGGCCATCTTGTCCTTGGCCTTCTTGTCGCCGGCAACGACTTTTTGAGCCAGCTCTAGTTCTTCTTCGGCGGAAAGCAGCGGAATTTTACCGATTTCGCGGAGGTACAACCGCACCGAGTCATCCGATACGTCATCGAAATACTGGCCGCCGTTCAGCGTATCAACATCTTCTTCCTCTTCGTCGATCAGCTCGTCCAGCGCCGGTTCGTCGATATCGCCGAGCGGCCCGCCGCTGGCATCAACCACCTGATCGTCTTCTGCTGGTATAACTACATCTTCGTCCTTAGGCACGTTTTGTCTCCTTTATTAATAGGTAGTATTTGGTTCGTAAATCTTCCGCCCTAGCCTCGTCACCTTCGGCCTCGGCTGCGCTAATTTCTTGTTCAATTTTCTTTTTTTCGTGTTCTGTCTTGTATTGGCGGAGGAGTTTGGCTGCTTCGAAGTACTGATCGTCCTCGTTCCAGCCATCGTATCTCTTCTCGGCCCTGAGTAACACTATTTTCACATAGTCATCAATATTTTGCAAGGACAGGGGTGTTTCCTCAATCTTTCCATCGGGGTGAGCGGCGACATATTCAACGACCGCCCTTCTCTTTTCATTAAACGACGCGGGATCAAGCTGCGAAAACAGATCACGAATCGCAGGATTGGCAAGAGCCAGCCCTATGATCGTATCCACGTGGTCGAAGGCGGCAGTATCGGAACGAGTTGTCACGACAGGCTTTAGCTGGACAGCTGTCTTCTCACCGCCGGCACTGAGCTTGGCTTGCACAGCCTCGAGCGAAGATCCGACCATAGCAGCAATTTTTTTCTCGTAGTGGTCGCGCTCGACGGGATCATTAAGCCCCCGGACAATGTTCAACGCCGTCGTCGTAAAGTTACGCTTACCGGCCGCGCTGTCCAAATTTTCGCGGGCGCTGTACTGGTCTAAGATCCAATCGACCGCCGGTTGCGATGTGTCGATCGCCGTTTGCCACAGCGAAACGTCCTGCTGGATCAGCTCGTCCGGATCCTTGGCGTCGCCTGGCAGCGAAATAATAGTCAATTCCACACCCACCTCGCTGGCGATCGGGATCGCCCGTTCGGTTGCTGCTACTCCGGCCTTATCGCCGTCAAACGCCAGCCTGACATTACCCGATAGCCGGCGGAGCGCCCGCAGGTGATGGTCGGTCATGGCGGTTCCGGCAGTAGCGACGACCTGCCTCACGCCCGCTTGATGACTGCTAACAACATCCAGATTGCCTTCGACGACAACGGCATAATCGCTCGTGCGGATCGCCTCCTTCGCCTGGGAAAGTCCGAAAACATGGCGGCTTTTGTCGTACAGTAGCGTCTGCGGCGTATTAAGATATTTTGGCGCATTGGGATCGTCGCTAATAATGCGCCCAGTAAAACCAATCACCTGCCCGGCCGGGTCCATCAGCGGCACGGTCATCCGACCGCGGAACAAATCGCCGCCGAATCGATTGGTCAGCCCGGCATCGCCCAGTTCTTTTTTTGAAAAGCCTTTTTTTAACAAAAACTGCACCAACGCATCACCGCTATCCGGCGCATAGCCAATCCTGAAATCTTCGACCGTGCGCTTATCCAGCCCCCGTTTCTTGAAAATATAGTCGATCGCGTGCTGGTTTTTTAAAAGACTGTGCTGAAAGTACGAGGCGGCCAGGTCGTTCGTCTGAAGCAAGCGTTTTTTTCGCCGCGATAGGTCCTGGGCACCCTTGGACTCGTACTGCGAAAGATCGACGCCGGCCTTTCGGGCCAGGTGTTCGAGCGCCTGGCGAAAATCCATGCCCTCAACCTCCATGACAAAACTAAAAACGTCGCCGCCCTTATTCGAGGAAAAATCATGCCAAATATGCTTGTCCGGGCTAACAAAAAAGCTTGGTGTTTTCTCGCCGCTAAAAGGACTGAGCCCTTTGAAATTACGGCCGGCGCGCTTCAGCTGGACATACTCGCCCACGACGTCTTCAATGTTGAGACGAGACCGCACTTCCTCTTTGGCATCCTGCATGCCTGTATTATACCATTTTTACCTCTATCCTACCTCTGGTGCTCTCTTTTCCCGGAAAGGCTTTTATGCTTAAATGGCTAGGATATGGATCCAAACCAAAATCCCACCCAAAACCAGTACCCGATTGACTACCTCAATCAGATATCATCACAGCCTAAACAACCGACGGTGAATAGCAAGTGGGTGTTCGCTCTTATCGGCGGGGTGATTCTGATTGCCATTTTCGCTGTTTTCGCCCTTAGTAACACTGGGTCTGGCCCCACACAGAAGATGCAAACCCTCGCCGCCCGGCTGGTGACCCTGCAAAAAGTCAGCGGCGACGCCCAAAAAAATCTGAAAAGCGGCGAGCTTCGCAGCATTAATAGCAACCTGACGCTTTATCTGGCCAACACCAACCGCGACCTGGTTGAACCGTTCGGCAAAAACGGGGTTGACGCCAAAAAACTGGATAAGAATATCGTCACCAAAGAAAACGGCGAGGCGCTGACGAAAAAGCTAGAAGATGCACGGCTGAATGCGGTCTTCGATCGTACCTACGCCCGTGAAATGACTTATCAGCTGCAGACAGTCACGGCGCTAATGAAAGACATCTACAACGGATCCAAAAAGTCGCTAAAGGATTTCCTTTCCAAAACGGACGAGGGGCTGCAGCCGCTTAAAAAGCAACTGTCTGACTTTAACGCCGCCAACGGCTAGGACTTTGTTACCAGCTGATAACTTAGGTGTGCCAGATCTTTTATTTCCTGGTCGCTTAACTGGCCGCTACAAATAATCGTGTTCCAGTGTTTTTTATTCAAGTGGTAGCCAGGGAGAACCGTCTCGTACTTTTCACGAAGACTCTCTGCCAACTGCGGATCACACTTCAGACTGACGCGCAGAGGTTTGGCATCCTGGGCAATCAGCGCGAACAGCTTGCCTTCGCCCGATTGCTTGTCTCCAACCTTATACACCGATACCTCCTCGCCGAATGGAAAATCCAGCCAGGTGTTTGGAAAACTTAGCAGATATTCTTCGAGTTCCTTATGGGTCATTTTGATACCTTTTTCAAATAATATTGCAGTTCCATAATGCTGCCCTGGATGTCTTCGAGGGCACGATGGGCCTCCGGTTTGGCAAACTTTTTACCAAACTTACCTTCAAATACTACTTTCCAGGCGCTTACATCTAACATTCGATAGTGCAGCCGCTTATCGAGGCGATGCCATTCGTTGGCGATAAACTTTCGATCCTGATGAACGGAATTGCCACCCAGCAACACTGGTTTTTCCGCATCAAAATACTCGTCTATAAATGACAGGATCTCGTTCTCGATTGTTCTCCCCGAGCGACCTTTTTCAAGATTTTGCGCAACCAGCGCGTCACGAACATCAGGAAACGCATCCCAAAATTCTTTCCCCACCTTCATGCGTCGTTCCACAAGCCGCGGTCCGACCTTGATAACGGCCTCATATCGGGCAATTTCCTTAAAATCCCAGTCTGTCGCGATAGCGCCTACTTCCAGAATACGATCCTCCACGGGATCCAAACCTGTCATTTCCAGGTCGATCCAGAGGATTTTTGCTTTTTTTGTCATAGATTTATTGTACCGTCTCGTTTTAAAAACTTACATATTCTTAGCTGGAAAGATAAAAATAGGAAAATCTTCAACAAAGGTCTAGCCGGAGAAGCGCCAACTCGCTTCGTCCGATGGATGGGATACTCGCAGTTGGGCGAGGGAGCGAAGGGCTCCTTGGGGGCAGCGGCGTCAGGGCCGGCGGAAGTCCACACCACCGTGGATGTCGCCCGCCATGATGGAGAGCCCGGTGTTGCCGGTGAGGGTGTTGGAAACACCACCGCCAGCGTTGACTCCCAGCACGCGCGCGATGGCGATCATCTCCTTGACCATGGCGGCCATGAAGCTGCCGAAGGCCGTGGCGATGTGTGTCGGCACTTCCCCGAGGTCGATCTCGCGGAGCTCGTCGAACTCCTCGGCCGTGACCGCTTCGGCCCGCTCCTTGGACGCGTACAACACGGCCACGCCGTCCAAGGCGTGGTACACCCACGTCCGGCCGGTCTCCGCCACCTCGATCATGTAGGCCAGCGGGCGGCGACCGGTGATGCAGGCGTAGAAACGCAGTTCAATCCCGCTCACAGCACACACTCCAAATCCGTATGGGCTTGCTGTTCCACCTATTACCATAACATATTTATATATTTTACAACTATTCTTAAGGTAATTATCCCTTGACAACAAGTATACAGACAGTGTACACTAGTAGTATGAATGAAAATTTTACAATTTCTGACTTCATGCGACGGTTTCCCGATAACGATGCGTGCTTAGAGAAGATTAAATTAGACCGTTTTGGCGAACAAAGTATTTGCGCTAAATGCAGGAAAGAAAGTCGCTTTTACAAAGTTGCAGGACGAACTGCGTATGCCTGTCAGTTCTGTGGTAATCATATTTACCCTCTAGCAGGTACTATCTTTGACAAGACTACTACGCCGCTCACTTCTTGGTTTTATGCTATTTATCTTATGGCACAAACTCGAGCCGGTATTTCTGCCAAACAGCTTGAGCGTGAATTAGGCGTAACTTACAAAACCGCATGGCGTATGTTCAATCAAATACGTAAGCTCATGGCTGATGACAATGACCTGCTCAATGGTGACGTTGAGGTTGACGAGGCATACTTTCACCCAAACCCACAAAAACGGAGCAGCGCTCAGGCTCATAAATCTGAGGCTGTGTTTGGTATGGTTGAGCGTGGTGGTCGCGCTCGCGTTAAGCATGTTAAAAGTACCGGTGTTCGTGTCTTACAACCTACAATAGCTAAGAATGTGGCGCCGACTGCAAGAGTGTACTCAGACGAGCACGGCTCGTATCGAACGCTTAACCGCAGAGGCTTTAAACACTGAACAATTAACCACTCCCTAAGGCAATACGTGGACGGCGCCGTCCATACTCAGAATGTTGAGAACTTATGGTCAAACATCAAGCGCGGTATAACCAGCGTTTACCGTCACGTTGACCCGCAATACTTGCAATCATACG
>JALRBM010000050.1 GCA_023257755.1 Candidatus Saccharimonadia bacterium
AATCTTCGTTCGAGACAGGGAAGAAGCCGGCATACACGAACGGCTTGACGTTTTGATAGCCGGGAAGGGGCAGGATCTGGTTATCGACAGGGGATGTAAGCGTCACGGTATCGCCAACCTTCGCCTCTCGGGTTGATTTAAGGTTGGTCACGATATAGCCGATGTCACCGGTCTTTAGCGATTCGAACGGGGTCATTTTTGGTGTCAGTGCTCCGACTTCCAGTGCCAGGCCTTTGGCTCCGGTGGCAAGCATCTTGATTTCTTTACCTTTCGGAATACTGCCGTCCACAACACGGACATACAGGATAACACCACGGTAATCGTCATAATAACTATCGAAGATGAGGGCGCGCGTCGGCTGATCCTTCTCCCCTGCCGGAGAGGGGATTATATCGATCACCGCGTCCAGCACTTCAGGCACGCCTTCGCCTGTTTTAGCACTGATCTTTAAAATATCCGACTCGTCGCAGCCAAGCAGATTAATGATTTCTGCCGACACCCTTGGAACGTCCGCGGCAGGAAGATCGATTTTATTGAGAACCGGAATAATCTTTAGGTCGGCCGCCATCGCCAGGTAGACATTAGCAAGCGTCTGTGCCTGAATCCCCTGGCTGGCGTCGACGACTAAAATCGCTCCTTCACAGGCTTCCAGACTACGACTGACTTCATAACTGAAATCGACATGCCCCGGCGTATCGATCAGGTTCAACTCGTACCCCTTGTACTTCATTCGCACCGGGGCCAACTTGATCGTAATCCCCTTTTCCCGCTCCAGATCCATGCTGTCCAGCAGTTGCGATTTCATATCGCGTTTTTCAACCGTGCCCGTCAGTTCCATCATGCGGTCAGCCAAAGTGGACTTGCCGTGATCAATGTGGGCAATGATACAGAAATTACGAATGGAACTCAGGGTCATATCAGAGGTATAGTATACCATTCTCTTCCCTCTCCGACTACTGTTATTCAGAGCGGAAGCGTCCGAACAGGAGTTTGCGAGCTTTACGCAAAACCGGATCGGCTTCGGCAAGCTTTAGCAGCCGACTAAAGAAAACGTATGCCATGACGCTAATGAGGACGATGGTAATAAACTTTGGAAAGGTCGCCAGGAAGCTCTGGTCGTCGGCGCCCAGCTGGAACAATAGCACGCTGATATAGCTTACGACCGCCATAAAGCCGGTCGCGCTGGCCATTCGAAATACCGCGCTCATGAACGCCCGATCAAACAGCCCTTCGATACGGCGCGACATGATAAAGAACAGTATCATCACCTCGACAAACGCCACGATCGACTGCGCCCAGGCCAGACCATATGCCCCCATATCAAGCGTCAGCGCCAACCAAATCGCCAGAATAATATTAAGCCCGATGGCAAAGATAGAGATATACAGCGGCGTCTTAGTATCCTGCTGGGCATAAAAACTGCGGGCGGCGATGTGATAAATCGAACGAAATAGGATCGCGACTACCAACGCCCCGAGCAGGCCGGCCATGAGTGAATCACCACCGTTCTTGATAAAGTTCACCAGATACCCTCGGGTAAAGAACGCGATTGTCGCTACGGGCAGCGCCAGCCAGATGATTACCCGAAGCACAGCCTGAAGTTCTTTTTTGAAAAGGTCCGGCCTGCCCTGACTGAGGCGCTCTGTCATTTTTGGAAATGCGGCCGTACTGATGGCGACACCGATCAAGTTAATCGGCACCATATGAAGCGTTGTTGCCTGCTGATAAGCACGCACCGTTCCGGCGGCCATGCGGGAAGCGATATTCATCTCGACAATTCCGTTCAGGTAATCCGCACCTTGATCCAGCGAGCGGGCAGGAAGAAGCCGAAGCACTTGGCGGAAGCCCTTGTTCTTCCAGAACAGTTTGAACTGATAATCAAAGCCGAGCCCCATCAGCCCCAATGAAATCACCACCAGCTGGAGGATTGACCCCAGTACTACACCCAGCGCCACGCCCATGATGCCGCCCTCGAACACCTGCCACCCGAAAATATTGATGCCGTCCGTGAAAAAGACGATACCGATAATAATTCCGATATTATAGATCGTCGGCGCCAACGCGTAAAATGTAAATCGCCCGATCGCCTGCTGCATACTGGCAATCACCGTCGCCACTGCAAACAAGAACGGGTTAACCGCGATCACGCGCATCATGCTGACAGCCAGCGCCCGGCCGGACTCGTCAAGTCCCGGACCAACCACATAACGGACAAGCGGTTCGGCAAAAATAATAATCAAGACACTCGCCACCAATGTCACCAGTGCCATCAGATTGATCATACTGGTCGAAAGCTCCCACGACGATTTCTTGTTACCACTCGCGAGCCGCTGGTTAAACACCGGGATAAAGGTGACACTAAGCGCGCCCGACACAAGCAGGAAAAACATAAAGTCAGGGATCGTGAACGCCACCGTATAGGCATCGATCCCTACCGGATAGGTGTCATAATAATACCCGTTTAGCAGACGGTCACGAAACAGTCCGAGCGCGCTGGATAAAAGCGTTGATCCAGCCAGCAGAACAGCCGCTAGCTGGATCGTTACTTTCTTATTCGCTCTGGCGACGGCGCTTCTTACTCGGCCCATAGGCTACCTTGGCTCTTCTAGTGAAGTTTGGCCTCCGCTGGCAGCACCGTCCCGTGAAGAAGCTTGACAACCTGGTCTTCACCGATTGTCTCTTCCTCTAACAGCGCTTTGGCAAGCTTATCGAGGTTTGGCCGGTTGGCACGGATAACCGCTTCAGCCCGCTTAGCGGCTTCCTTGATTAGCAGTTCGACTTCCTTATCGATCTCCTTGGCAGTTTCATCGCTGTAGGGACGTTCGTGCGTCATGCGGTCGAACATCATGCCGCCGTTGTCCTCGTGGAATACCTGGTCGCGCAGCTTGTTACCCATACCTTGTTCGATGATCATATCGCGGGCGATTTCAGTTGCTTTTCGCAGGTCCGATCCAGCACCGGTGGTAATGCCATCGTCACCGTACAGGATCTTTTCAGCCACACGGCCACCCATGGCGCGGGCCAGAATATCCTTGAACTCGTACACGTTCGTGTAACTCTTGTCCTCAGGAGGCAGGAACCATGTCACGCCGCCGGTACCACCACGCGGGATGATCGTTACCTTGTGGACCGGGTCGCTGTCTGGAAGGATATGACCGACGATAGCGTGTCCCGCTTCATGATATGCGGTCAGCTCTTTTTCCTTTTCACTCATCACCTTGGCTTTTCGCTCGGGGCCGATGGCGACTTTTTCGAAGGCTTCGGTCAGGTCGTCGTTGGTGATCTTTTTGGCGTTTCGGCGAGCGGCAATAATCGCCGCTTCGTTAGCGATGTTGGCCAGATCAGCACCGGACGAACCCGCGGTCTTTGCCGCCAGTGCGTCCAGGTTAACACTTTCATCGGTCGGCTTCTTTTTGAAGTGAACCTTCAAAATCGCCTCGCGGTCTTTTCGTTCCGGCAGCATAATGTTGGTGCGACGGTCAAATCGGCCCGGGCGGAGCAAGGCAGGGTCGAGCACGTCAGCGCGGTTGGTCGCAGCCAGCACGATCACGTTGGTTCCTGTCTCAAATCCGTCCATCTCCACCAAGATCTGGTTAAGGGTCTGTTCGCGCTCGTCGTGGCCGCCGCCCATCCCGCTACCACGCTTGCGACCCACGGCATCAATCTCATCAATAAAAATTATACACGGAGCATTTTTTTTACCCTGCTCAAACATATCTCTAACTCTTGATGCTCCCACACCAACAAACATTTCAACAAAGTCAGATCCTGAAATACTAAAGAAAGGAACATTTGCTTCTCCGGCAACTGCTCTTGCAATTAAAGTTTTTCCTGTTCCTGGAGGTCCTACA
>JALRBM010000009.1 GCA_023257755.1 Candidatus Saccharimonadia bacterium
GTTTTTTCTTGTTGATGACGCGCAGGCGACCTTTACGGCGCACTAACTGGTCATCGGGACTGATTTTCTTGACACTCGCACGAACTTTCATGAGCGCATAAAACTCCAGTTTTCCATTAAATTTAACTTGCTAAGCAGCCGCTCGTGGCGCCTGCTCGTCCTTTGCGCGGTAGACGATTCTTCCCTTCGTGAGATCGTAAGGGGTCATCTCGACTTCCACGATATCGCCTGGTACCAATCGGATATAATGCTTACGCATTTTTCCCGAAATGTGAGCGATAATTCTGTGGCTGTTCTCCAGTTCAACCGCGAATTGAGTATTAGGCAGTGCTTCCACTACCTTTCCTCGCATTTTGATAACTTCCTTTTGTCCAGCCATAGATAACAGTAGTAGATTATACACGAAATACGTGCGGGCGTAAAGCACTTTTTCCAAGATCCCCCATGCTGTTTCATGGAGCCAAATTTGATATTTTTATTGTACCAAACACCCGCAGCTGGTCAAGTGGCCTACTTGTAATCGTCGTACGTGACCATAAGCGCACGAGAGTTGATCTGGCGCAGCGCCTCTAGTCCGACAGACACGACAATAAGGAGTCCCGTTCCCCCGATCGCCAGGTTGGCGGCATTGATACCGAGCTGGGCAAAGATATACTCGGCTCCAAACGGCATCACGGCGATCAAGCCTAATGCGATTGACCCAAAGAGAATCAAACGATTTACGGTTCTTGAAAGATATTTTTCTGTTTGCACTCCCGGACGGATGCCTTCGATGAATCCGCCTTGTTTTTGCAGGTTCTCGGCAATTTCATTCGAATTGAATACGATGCCCGTATAGAAGTAGGTAAACAGGATAACGAGCACAAAGTAACTGATCGGATAGATCATCGCATCCCACGACCCGCCGGTGAATGCGCCTGGCTGCGGGGCTTGGAACCAGGTGATGAGGTTATTTGCGAGTTCCAGGTATGCGGGGTTGCCCGATGCTTTCAGGACCTGGCCGATAAAGGCCGGTAGTGATAGGAAGGCGACGGCGAAAATCACAGGAATAACACCAGCCGCGATCAGCTTGACGGGCAGGATGCTTTTAATGCCGCCGTAACTGCTATTACCCTGAACGCGCTTTGCATAGTTAACAGTAATAACGCGCTGGGCCTCATTGATCTTGACGAGCAGATAGAGAATAAGGAGCGACACTATCGTTATGCCGAGCGTTACCCAGAAAGCGAGAGGATTCACTGGAATCGTAAACCAGCCAAAGACACTGAGCGCACCGCCCGAGGTATCAAGAAGCGAGGTGCCGATGGTTGTCAAAGTTGCTGGAAGTTGACTGATAATACCTGCAAAGATAATCAAGCTAATACCGTTACCCACGCCTTGTTCCGTAATAAGCTCACCCAGCCACATCAGAAGGAGTGAACCGGCTGTCATGGCAGTGACCGCTACCGTCCATTCGATAAACGTCGGGTCCCCCATCCCGGTCGTATTTCCAGCTAGCACTGTTTGCCGCAGGATGTAGATAAACGCGATCGATTGAATGATCGCAAGGGGTACGGAAATAATACGCGTCCACTGGTTGATCTTACGCCGACCGGACTCGCCGTCCTTGTGGAGCTCCTCCAGCTTTGGCACCGCTTTTGTCAGCAGCTGTGTAATAATCGATGCAGTAATGAACGGACTAAGCCCGACAAGCACAATTGAAAACTGAGCCAGCGCGCCACCGGAAAGCAGATTTAAAAAGCCGCCAAAGTCAGTTCCGCCGATGACGTTATTGATTACTTCCTTTAATTCAGTCGGCTCGGCCAGCGGCACGGGAATGTGTGATAGCAGTCGATATACGACAATGATTCCAAGAACGATCAGCAGACGTTTCTGCATGTCTTTGTTCTTGAAGGATCGGAATATGGTCTTCCAGTTCATCTTCGGTCTTACCCTCTCTTACTACGGTCAAAACTGTTACTACTCCACGGAGTACACTAATGCTATATTTAGTATACCCCGAAAAGTGCAGCAGCGACTTACTTTTCGTCGGCTTTTTCTGCTTCTTTTGTACTCTGCTTGATAGGTGTGGCGGTCTTGTTGAACGTTCCGCCTGCTTTTTTAACAGCTTCTTGGACGCTCTTGCTTGCGGCCTGAACGTTCAGTGTCACTGGAACGGTCAACTCGCCGCGAGCGATTACCTTAACAGTGTGGAAAGGAGTAGAAACATATCCTTCCTCAAACAGGGTGAAGTTGTCGACGGTCTTTCCCTTAAACGCGTTAAGGTGGTCAAGATAGACAATCTGCGCAGGTGTGCGAAGGCTCTTGAAACCGCGTGCCTTTGGCGTGCGGCGGACAAGTGCACCTGAACCACCCTGGAACATAGCCCCTAACTTCTTACCAGTTCGCGCACCCTGTCCCTTGGTTCCACGACCGGCTGTTTTACCCTGGCCGGCTGCAATACCGCGACCGACACGCTTCTTGTTCTTGTTCGGGTCAACTTGGAGTTCGTGGTATTTCATTACTTACTCTCCTTCCCCGCACCCCGTGAAACAGGTTTCGCGGGGGCCCCGTTGACTGATTTTTTAGGCGCGTTCAGCCACTCTTCCTTTGGAACCAGGCTCTTTAGCGCATCAATCGTCGCGTAGGCAATGTTGACTTTGTTGGTCGAACCGAGGCTCTTTGAAAGCATGTTCCGGATACCAGTTACACCGATGATTGATCGGACGACACCGCCGGCGATAATACCGGTACCAGGAGCAGCAGGCTTGATAAGAACCTGGGCACCAGCAACCTTTACCTCGGCGTCGTGAGGAATTGTATCGCCAGACATAGGAACGGTAATCATGTTCTTTTTTGCGACATCGGCTGCTTTAGCGATGGCGGTCTGGACATCCTGGCCCTTAGAGACACCAACACCAACCTTATTCTTGCGATCGCCGACGACGACGAGCGCTTTAAAGCGGAAGCGGCGGCCACCTTTTACTACACGGGCCACACGGTCGATATTAATCACCAATTCTTCATACGGGCTTTGCTCGGCCGGAGCCTGGTCACGGCGATTATCGCGTCGACCTCGGTTGTTTGTCGTTTGTTCAGCCATATTAAAACTCCAATCCTTCCTTACGGGCAGCGTCAGCGAGGGCGCTAAGGCGACCAGCGTATTTGCGGCCATTGCGGTCGAAGACGACAGTGGTAATTTTTGCTTTTTTAGCCTTCTTCGCGATTTCACTTCCGACAGTAGCAGCTTGTTCGCTCATCGTGCCCGTCTGCTTGGTGCCGACAGTCGTACTGGCCGCAATCGTATGCTGCTTTTCGTCGTCGATCAACTGGGCGCTGACGTGCTTGTTGCTGATGGTGACGCTCAGGCGAGGACGTTCGGCAGTACCTGTCACCTTGCTACGCACGCGGTTTTTGCGAAGACTCTTGTTGAGTAGTTTCTTTGCAAGATTACTCATGATTACTTACCAGCCTTTCCTGCCTTACGAAGGATAACTTCGTCAGCATACTTAATACCCTTACCCTTGTAAGGCTCGGGTTTCTTTAGCGAGCGGATTTCAGCGGCGACCTGGCCAACTTGCTGTTTATCAATACCGCTTACGGTGATTTCCATTTTGTTTACAGTCAAGGTAACGCCGGCAGGTGCCTGGTATTTAACTGGGTGGCTAAACCCAAGCGCCATCTCAAGCGATTGTCCGCCGCCCGACACGCGAAAACCAACACCGTTTACTTCCAGCTTCTTCTCGAAGCCTTTCGTAACACCGTTAACTGCGTTATTCAAAAGTGCACGCTGGAGCCCATGCTGGGCTTTTGCGATGCGTTCGTCATCCTTACGGGTGACAGTCGCTTCCGTACCTTCGACAGCAACAGTAACGTCGCTCAGATGCGGTACGGTCAGCTCGCCCTTAGGGCCCTTAACCGAGATAGCATCTGAATCGACCGTGATTGTCACACCGGCGGGTACCGTAATTGGTAGTTTTCCGATTCGACTCATTTTCTTCTCCTTATTCCTAATAAACCTTTAGCAGAAGTTCACCGCCAAGGCGCGCCTTGACAGCCTCTTGGCCAGTGATAACACCCTTGCTGGTGCTAACAAGTACCATTCCCCGGCCGCTTTTAACGCGTGGAATGTCGCTGGCGCCAACATATAGTCGACGGCCTGGCGTGCTCATACGAGTAATCTCGTTGATGGTACTGTTTTCGCCTGGTTTGTTAATTGTGATTACCAAGGTGTCGCGTGGCTTGCCAGCTTCTACCTTAACGTCGGTCAGGTAGTTATTTTTAACTAGCTGCTCGGCGATTGTTTTCTTCAGCTTGCTCGCAGGAACACGAACTTCTGTCTTTCCGACCATAGCCGCATTTCGAATACGGGTAAGAAGGTCGGCGACTGGGTCAGTTGATTGTAGTGACATATCTTTATCCTTTCCTTCTTACCAACTACTCTTTGTTACGCCAGGGATTTCACCCTTGGATGCTTTTTCGCGGAAGTTAATGCGGTTCAGGCCGAATCGGCGCATGTAGCCCCGTGGACGTCCAGATAGGAAATCGCGGTTCTTCCAGCGCGTTGGGCTACTGTTCGTTGGAAGCTTTTGCAGGCCTTCGAGGTCGCCCAGCTCCTTGAGTTCGGCGCGCTTTGCGGCGTATTTGGCAATCATTTTCTTGCGCTTTTCGTCGCGTGCGATCATTGATTTCTTAGCCATTAGCGATTGCCTCCTTCTTTTTCAAACGGTAGACCGAATTTCTCCAGTAGTGCACGGCTGTGAGTAGACTCTTCAGCCTTCAATGTGAACGTAATCTGCAGTCCGTGAACAACTTGAGTTTCTTCGAAAGTAAGCTCTGGGAAAATCGACTGTTCGACGATACCGAGGTTGTAGTTGCCGCCTTTATCAAACTTTGCCTTAACGCCGTGGAAGTCGCGGACACGAGGCAACGCAACGTTGACGAGGCGGTCAAGAAATTCGTACATCCTGCTTCCTCGGAGTGTGACGCTGATACCAACGCGGTTCATTCCAGCGCGGATCTTGAAGCCGGCAATCGACTTCTTCGCCATGCGATCAACAGGTGCTTGACCGGTAATCTTAAATAACGTGTTCTTAACGACTTCGTAAAAACGCTTATCATCCTTGTTTTTACCGATTCCTACGCTTATAACGATCTTTTCAAGTTTTGGAACTTGGTGGACGTTACCGAGTTTAAGTTCGGCTTGCAGTTCTTTGGCATATGTATCAGCGTACAAAGCTTTCAAGCGAGGAGCCGGTACAGTAGTGGTGGTCTTTTCAGCCATTACTTGATCTCCTTGTTCTTTGCCTGGCGGGCAAGGCGAACCTTGGCGCCGTCGGCGTTCTTAATATATCCAACACGGCTGGTTTTAGCTGATTTTTCATCAACCACCAAGGCCACCTTGTGAAGCGAAACAGGCACATGAATGTCCTTTTTGCCGCCGCGAGGATTTAGCTGTGATGGTTTGACATGACGATGTCCCACGCCCAC
>JALRBM010000108.1 GCA_023257755.1 Candidatus Saccharimonadia bacterium
ATCCCAAATGCTCCGCCGGACTTTGGATTATAGACAAGGATCACACCATAATCCTCGGTTTTACCAACAGAATAATCACCGCCAGACCCGCCAGACCCAGTAACCATCCGGCCACAACGTCGCTAGGGAAGTGCGCGCCTAGGTACACCCGCGAAATACCGATGATCACTATCAGCACAATTAATATTCCCGCGGCTACATAGTTCCAGGGGGCTGGTAACAACTGTAGCAACAGGTACGCCGCCAATCCATAAGCCACCGTACTGCCCACCGCATGGCCGCTTGGAAAACTCGGGGTATCCAGCCTCATGTTCAGGACGTAATCTGTGAATGGACGGTCCCGTTGCAATAACAGTTTCAGCATTACTCCAAGCCCAATGGTTCCTACGCTGACGCATCCGGCATAAAAAAGCTTCAGATTATTCCAGACAAGCCCCAACACGCCCACAACCATACAAATCGCCATCGTAAAAATTGGCTTACCGACAAACGAGGCGGTGGTCATGATAGGCTCTACCCAAGAAGGGAACTGTTGAATCGTGTGAGTCAGCCGAAGATCAAACTGGTGAAGGAGTGTACGCATGTATCTAGTATAATAGAATTATGTCTAGTTTTTCTTTTGATGTCGTATCTGATTATGATAAAGCTGAAATGAATAATGTTTTTATGGCGGCCGAACGGGAAATCGCTACCCGTTATGACTTCAAGGGGTCACCAGCCGCAGTCGAATGGCTGGGGGACAAAGGAGGATTTAAAATAGTTGGCGCCAACCAGTGGCAATGCGACGCTATTTTGGATATTATCCGCAAAAAGCTAGCCGGGCGCGACCAAAGCTCAAAAGTACTCGATCTTTCAAAAGAGCCCGTCGAAAGTAATCTGAAGACGACCTGGGAAGTTCCGTTCAAACAAGGCCTGTCGCAGGACAACGCCAAAAGTATCACCAAGCTAATCAAAGAAAATGCCCCTAAGGCAAAGGCACAGATCCAGGGCGATGCGGTACGCGTGACCAGTGCCAGCAAGGACGAGCTTCAAAAAGTCATTTCGCTCCTTAAAGAGGCTGATTTTGACTTTCCTTTGCAATTCATCAATTACCGCTAGAACGGAAGACGTCAGGCTCTCCCGCACTTCGTTGCGCAATTATACTTGAAATTGTATAGTAATTATATGCAGACAGCATCACAACAAATTGGCTGTGTCAAGGCGGCGACGGAAGTCCTGGGCGACAAATGGACGCCTCAATTGCTCCGATGCTTTGCCAACGAAGAAGTCGTCCGGTTCTGCCAACTACAGGATTCAGTCGGCGGCATTAATCCTCGCACCCTCAGCTCACGACTGTCCGCCCTTGAATCCGCGGATATTATTGTAAAAACAGTACTGGAATCAAGCCGCCGCTGCGAATACCGACTTACCCAAAAAGGCTATGACCTTCTTCCTATCATTCAGGACATGCAGGCTTGGAGTGAAAAATACGCTCCAACCGCCGCTTAAGGTCAGCTTCAGAAAGTGAAGATATAGTAAAACGAATGAGAATCTTAGTTGTCGAAGACGAACATAAAATTGCCCGGGCGCTCAAAAAAGCCCTCGAACAGGAAAGCTACGCCGTTGACCTTGCCTATGACGGCGACGAAGGACACGCGATGGCCACAACCGAACCATATGACCTAGTCATCATCGACCGCATGCTACCAGGAGCTTACGACGGGGTCGCAATCGTCAAAGCCATGCGGGCAAATAAAATCCATTCGCCAGTACTTCTCCTCACCGCACTGGGCTCCACGCAAAACAAGACCGAGGGGCTCGATAGCGGCGCCGATGACTACCTAGTGAAGCCGTTTGCCCTGGAGGAACTATTGGCCCGTGTCCGTGCACTGCTACGGCGTCCGGCCAAAACAGAATCTACCGTTCTCTCGGCAGCGGATTTAACCCTCGATACTGTTACCTATGAAGTGCGGAGGGCAGGCAAGCTTATCCAGCTGACCAGCAAAGAGTTCGCCTTGCTTGAGTATCTCCTGCGTAATCAGGACAGGCCAATTCCAAAGGAAGTGATCATATCGCACGTATGGGACTACGACGCCGATATCCTTCCTAATACTGTCGAAGTCTACATCCGATATCTCCGCGCCAAAATCGACCAACCTTTTCCTAAGTCACTTATTAAGACCGTTCGCGGATTCGGGTACAAGCTGCAGGCAGAATAATCATGTTCCAATCGGCCACTTTCAAACTGACGATTTGGTACGCCGCGATTATCGTGGTGATCAGTCTTCTCTTTAGCATTATTATTTACGGTCTCGCTTCAAATGCGATTGAGTCAAAGTTCGATTCATATGTTGAGGACGCTTCGCAATTTCCCTATATTGTTAACCAAGGGCCTCTTGAGTATCTTCATACGATTCAAGTAAAGCGAGCCGAGGCCAGCCTGATCGGCGCACTAGTTATTACTAATTTAGCTATTTGGGGGGCTGGAGGGATTGGCAGCTACTATCTCGCCCGGCGTACGCTCCGGCCCATCGAGCAAGCTCACGAGGCCCAGTCACGCTTTAGTAGCGATGCCAGCCACGAGCTTCGCACGCCTCTTGCCAGTATGAAATTAGAGTTGGAAGTCGCCCTACGCGATCCTAATCTTAAAAAAGAAGAGATGCGGGAGCTACTGAAAAGCAACCTCGAAGAAGTTGATAAATTATCAAAGTTGGCGCACGTCTTACTGCAACTTTCACGGCTTGATCATACAGCGGTCAAAAAAAGCCGCGTCAAACTTGACGACATTGTACAAACGGTGGTTCAGCGTCACGACCGGGAAGGATCGCGCATCAGTGTCACTCCCCATATAAAACCCGTCTATGTACTCGCTCATAAAGAAAGTATCGAGGAGCTCGTCACCATTCTGGTAGATAACGCCCTCAAGTACAGCGACAAGGATTCACCGATTACCATTTCTCTGAAGCGGGCAAACAAAAGGGGAGTGTTCTCGATTTCCAATAGCGGCAAAGGGATTGAGGCAAAGGACCTTCCTCATATCTTCGAACGTTTTTACCGGGCCGATTCATCACGCACGGGTGGGTCGCAATCAGGGTACGGTCTTGGTCTCTCGCTAGCTAAGCAGATCATCGAACATCATAATGGGGAACTATCGGCCAGTAGCGCTCCGGGAGCACTTACTACCTTTATATTTTCGCTCCCGATCTTCAGCCTAAGCAAGGTAAAAAATAAATAACGCTACTTAAGAAAACTCTCAGGATTATTTGGCATAGTAGTTGCAGGGCCCGGCGCAGCGCACCACCTACCATCACCTCGCTTGGCCCTGAAGCAACACGAAAAAGGAGGTATCTATGGACACCAACAAAACCATTTTTCTCAGCAAAAAAGGGATAAAGGAACTAAAAAAAGAAATTACCCGTCTCGAACGCGAACATCATGAGACTTTTTCCTCGCTACGTGAAATTGATAAAACTGATAGCCACGAGGAAAGGCTAGAGCGGATGGAGCGATTATCACACCTTGAACTCCTTGAAAACGAACTGACCGAAAAGAAATACATTCTGGCGCATGCCAAAATGCTGCCCCGAAAACGCGACGTCATCAAGGTTGCCCTGGGCTCGGTCGTTGATCTTATCGACACCAATGGCCGGATTGTCCGCTATACCGTCGTCGATAGCCACGAAGCCGATCCAAGCGACGGCCGCATTTCGGTCCTTAGCCCCTTAGGCAGAAGTCTTGTGGGCAAACAGCTAAAAGACATGGTCGAATGGTCCGCCGGACTAGCAACCAGGCGTCTTCAGCTCATCGCCATCACCTAATCTTTCCCAGCATCTATCGATACGTTGTCCGCTCCGTCAAAGGGGCGGACATGCTATTATAAGGCTAATGCTTTACTACACTAAAAGTACCGAACAAGTGCTAAAAGCCGTCGCCTCTTCCCCCAAGGGGTTGTCTGAGAGTGAGGCGAGAAATAGATTACGGCTTCAGGGGCTGAATGTTGTGACGGT
>JALRBM010000035.1 GCA_023257755.1 Candidatus Saccharimonadia bacterium
ATAACACTCGTAGAAGTCATATAGTTAAGTGGTGTATAGCTATATTTTTCGGCAAATAAGACCTCGAACTCGCCCCTAAAATGAGAGGTGATTCTTTCAATAGTTTGAAAATTAAGCGTCTGCTTGTTCAATCCATCCCCGAATCTTGATTTTATAATTGAGTGCCACATTCGTGCTGAGACAGAAGTGCGTTTTGCTAGTCGTCGCAAGAAGTCCCCGTAGTCTATACTCCTGCCACTAGTCTTCTCAGACATATCAACGGCCTCTTCAACTGACACATCATCATCATTAGCAGATAGCCTCAAGGTCCTTATGCCTATCCTAGGAATGACAAAGTTTTTATCAACTATCACTTTCTCAACAATCTTTTCTATTTCATTGTCGTTAACGCGTTCAAATTGAATCATGTAGCGCTTTGTCACGTCTTTCCACGAGTCTTTGATTTTATCCCAATTCTCTTTGCGAAGTTTTATTCTGGCAGTCTTATTTGAACCATTACTCGTAACCTTGCTCTTACGAACCATAGGAACTGCATCGGCCGGCAATATCGCAAGTAATTTATCTATATCAATTATTTTATCATTTTCATCGATTATGTCTTCAATCAGTAACCTGGCCTTAACTTTTTTTTCATTTGGTCCAAAGCCAACTTCTATAAGTTTTTCGTAAATACTGGGGGTAACCTTTTCAAGCACACCACTGTCGGTATTGATTTCCCCTACCAACTTATCGGCAAAGTCACGCTCAGACCAATCGATAATGTAATCCAGTCGAAACTCTGTACTGGAAAGGCGTTTCCCATTCTCGTCAACAGGTAAGCGCAAACCACGACCTACCTCTTGAATTTTTGAACTCTCGCTACCCGATGTTCTTAGTTTTGTAATTACAAATACATTTGGATTATCCCACCCCTCGCGCAGTGTCCATTTTGAAAAAAGAAAGCGTCGTAAACTCCACTGCGCATTTTGCTTAAACATCAACAATTTACTCTTGTTGCGTAAAATGTCATCGACTTCTTTCTGAACCGCCTCATCTCCTATTCCATTATCTTCTGCAAAATAACCACCGTGAGTTTCGCCGATACGAGCAAGTGATTGCTCTAGAAAGTCTTTATATTCTTCATCTGGTTCTCTGGCTATTTCGGTTTTCAGTTTTTCACTAAGCAACTTTTCAAATACCTGTTTCAACCAGCCGTCATCGTCGCGGTATGACGGAATGGAGTCGATAAAGAAGAGCGAGAGGGTCTTTATTCTAGGAGCATTTACGTTATTGGTACGGAACCAGTTTTCTCTTTCCTTTATAAAATGCTTATCTATTGCTTGTTTAACCATTAATTCCTGATAGCTTGCAGAAAAAATATCAGGAATTAGTATTGAACCTTTATGCAACTCTAGGTCGTTACTCAAGACGGCGAGATCTGCGTTCTTAATTTCTGCCAGCTCTACATCACCCTCGAACGATTCGTCAATAACAGAGAGGCTGTCATTTACCTTGATGTCGTATGTTTTGTCACTCCCAATCCGCTTAAAGCGAACATATTTACTACCCACACTCTTTATTTCAACTACTTTATAGCGAGTCGTTTCTGCAATTTCTTTTTCACCAATCTCTGGAAAGTGAATGTCAACCGCTTTCACTAGACCATTATTAAACGCTTCTACTGAACCTAAATTGTAGACTAGGTTCTCGTAATCTTTGGCGGCTGCTTTACTACGACCGTGCCCTTGGGATACTTCGGGGAAAGTCGCACCGAATCGAATAATAAGTTGTGGCTGCAAGTCTTTAATAGCCCGAAACGCTTTACCGCCTTTCTTGAAACGGTGTGGCTCGTCAATAATTACAATCGGTCTCGTAAGCTTCAAGCCCTCGACAGGACATGAAGTTGAGCCGATAAGTGTTTGATCATAGTCGTTTCGCGTCATGCTCTTACTAGTAAGCATCGCATCGTTAAGCAAAAGGGCTTTAATAGTGTTTCTTTCGTTTCTTGAACCTTCTAAATAATCAACGAGTTCAGAGGACATGGTTTTGCGCCCATTTTTAATGCTAAAAGAGCCAGCATCTATTACATCTAAATCTATCTTTGTATTGCCATAAACTTCTGAAAAATGCTGTTTCGCATAATCCGCTTTTATGAAGCTTTTAGTCCCTTCTTTGATTGCTAATGATGGAACAAAAATAATAAATTTATTAAGTCCGAATTGTTGGTTCAACTCGTACATGAGACGTGTGTAGACATACGTCTTCCCCGTTCCTGTTTCCATTTTCACATCAATCCCCGACCCGCCTAAACTCTCAGGTAATTTTATTGCATTTAAACTACTCGACTGAAGTTGGATTAGTGGATTCGCATACGCATTTTTATAATCGGGGTGCCTGAAATCATCAAAATCGCGGCAGCCTCGCATTGCCTGCAGAACGGCTGCAATGGCGGCTTGTTGATGCGGTAACTGCTCTAGGTAGAGATCCATAATTAGAACCTTTCAATCAGCTCTACCCTATGCTCATCATCAAGGTTGGTTTTAATATTAACCTTAAGCTCGTTAAGTGACACAAAATCGAATGAGTAGGGATATATGATTAACGTATTAATACTAAGTTCATTGTTACCTAACTTGTTCAGGAGTTCTTTTGTGCTTTTTGCACCCCAACCTTCTTCAATGATGTAGAGTCGACCTCCAGCTTTGTATGCGACCGCCCCTGCAAAATCCAGTTTCACATAATCGTCATTGAACTTATAGCCGTCATCAATCAACCAGGTCGTAAGTAAAGTTCTGGTTCCACTTGTATTACCGCCGACCCCAAGCTCTTCACTTGAGAATGGTGTCACCATATCGTCACTCAGGAGTATGCGCGGATCATAAGAGTCAACCCTATCGAGTGTATCGACCTTCGGGGTAGCGAGAGTGAAACACTTAAAGCCATTATCAAAAGCATCGTTTAGGCTCTTATAATCCGAGTGAATTTGTCGAGCCGCACACACTAGACGCTTGCGGGTGATTTCGTCGATGCTTTTATAGCCCGCCCCAAATGCCACCTTCGCTCCATTACTTTCCAGAGGCACTAGCTGCCCGTCGCTTACTTTATATGTCAGCTCTGGTAGTTGAACTAGAATAAACTTTCGATTTCCGCCGTCATCAGCATTTAATCGCATAACAGCCTCACCTGTCGTGCCAGAACCCGCAAAGAAGTCGAGAATAGTATCGTCCTTGCCCGAAGCGTGAAATATGATTCTTTTAATAAGCTCGACTGGTTTAACCGTATCAAAGCCATGACTCCCGCCAAGTATCTTTGTGAGTTCTTTCTTAGCACTTTCTGCGGTTCCGATTTCTTTCGGAAAGAAGCCCCAGAAAGGGTCGGTCAAATCAGTCTTTTCGTTTTCAGGCCTCATCTTAATAATGATTTTTCCATCGCGCACAAAGAGATCGCCTGCTTTCTTGTAATAGTTGACCGTATTAATGCCCAATTGCCACTGCTTTCCTTTGGGCGGCTTTATACCTTCAACTTCAAAAATCATGGATTCTCTTCCCCGAGAGCTTTCGGCGTTCATAACCTCTATGGGGTACTCCCTGTAGCTACCCCTTTCATCAGTCTCGGGATAGTCTTTCTCGCCTCTTTTAATCAAGTTGAACCTGCGATGATCCTTTTTAGTATAAACAAGGATGTGCTCCACCTTTGGCTGCAGCTTATTAAATGCTGTTTCGGTGTTCTGAGATTTCGTTTTTGACTCCCAATCGATATTCCCCACAAAATTCACTTCACCGAATATTTCATCCATAACGAGCTTTAGCTGCGCCATTTCATTATCATCAATCGAGATAAATATAATTCCGTCGTCCTGCAACAACCGCTTTGCAAGAAGTAGACGCGGATACATAAAGGTCAGCCATGCTGAATGAGAACTTCTGCCATTTAAACTTCTCACTCGCTCAACTTCACTATCGGAAAGCCCTAACTTAAGCTTAAGATCTTCACTGGAATAGTTAAAATTGTCATTATACACAAAGCCGTCAGAGCCCGTATTATAAGGTGGATCTACATAAATAACCTTTACTGAATCAGAATAGGAGTTTTCTAGATGTTTCAGCGCATCTAGGTTGTCACCAATTATTAGATAGTTGCCGCTTTTTTGGTTAGCACGCGCCATATTATGTTCCGTGTCGGGAACGACAACAGTTTCAGTGGCAAGTCCGGCTTGTAACTTAGCATAGTCTTTTCCGATAAATCTAAGCTGATAGCCATCATTTATCTCCTCCGGGTCTCTGCCTTCGACGATCGCTTGATCATTACGAAGCAGAGCTGCCCCGAGACCGCCACTTGTTAGCTGTTTGAACTTCTCCAACAGTTGTTCTTCATTTAGCTCATTTACATCCATCTTCTAGCCCCTGGTTTCGTGCTGTATATTCATAAATCCAATACGTCCTTATATCTTCGAATGCCTCTCTCACTCCCACTCAAATGCTTGCCCTAGTTGCATTATTCGTACTTACTCGATCAGCTATCAACATCTCCGAGGGTTCGTTTTTTCGAGTATATAATACTTCTCTGGAAGAAGGTAGGTATGCTAATGCGCACTGCAGATCCCGAAGAACCCCTCCTTGGTGTCCTTCCGTATTCTGTATAATCGTCCAAATGCTGTTCATCTCTTCAATCTTTCGTGGAGATACGACGACCGTTCCAGTGGCTTGCTTGACCCTATCGTGCTTTTATCAATATTCTCGGCACTAAACAATGAGTGGCTGTCAAATCCCCCACCTAGTAGAGATATCACGTTAATTGAACCTGCCTCAGGGGGTAAGCCCTTCGCTATTATGACTGCGTACATATCTATTGTAATCTGTAGCTAAACGACAATCAACCGAGGCATAAACAAAAGAACGATTCGCAACGATGGTTCTTCGTAGTGAAATTCATCTTGGCTCACAACGATAGAGAAAGTTAGCTGCTATTAAGCTCTATTAGTCGTCCTAGATAAAACTCAACCCTAATGGTGCGTCGAGTAAGTATTTGAACCCACGCTAAATGTAAGCGGAAAATCGGGATAAATGCCCGAAAAAGCATCAATTGCACTTTGCCATGCTTCATCCTCATGTCTGTCGTCAAGGTATACTCCATTTGCAATCGTAGAGCCTGAGTGGGGCGCTGGGTCACCCATTTTTTCCTGAACCAGATGCCTCGCCTCGTGAGCAGCCTGTAAAAACACAAGAAAATCTAGACGGTCAGCGGGATGGCGTTCTTTCATCGTGTCTATAGCGATATAAATTTTATCGCCTTCTGCGCTATAAGCAGAGTTAACAGAGTCCGTCGTTCCGTCATCTAAGTCAACCGTCATATGACTTGCAAAGGTTAAGTCAACCGATACGGGCTCATTCATGTGCCTTTTCCAAACACTCACTATTGCTTGCTTTGCAGCTGTTTCGATTGCTGGTTCAACCTCGACAAGTTTGTGTACATCAAATTTCACTTCTGAGAAAGTTGAGGGTATTTCAGGCGAAGATAGCTGTAACTCAGACATATTAAATACATTTAAACATAACTACTATAGAAAGTCAATATAAGCATAGGTACCATGACTTGCATCATAGGGATCAATTACAAGTAAAGGTCGAGAAGCACCATCGAGTAACTCAATCCCTGTTCATGGTTAGAACTAAATAACGGAGGTAAAAGATGAAAAAACCGCCCTTTCGGACGGTTCCAACATTTTGTAGTCTTTTGAGATCGACTCAAAATTATTGCTTGAGTAAGGAGTTAATGAGATGTCGGTCATAGAACTCGATCATCTATTTAACTGCTTGCTCTGGCTCCGGCAGCTGGGCTCGAACCAGCGACCTAATCGTTAACAGCGATCCGCTCTACCACTGAGCTATGCCGGAATACTTAGCGTATTATACCGGTTATTCACCTTTCTGGTCAAGTATCTCCAGTGCCTCACGAAGAACCGTGGTTTGCTTGTTTGATGCGGGCGAGTCAACGACTTCGCGTTTTTTAATTTCTTTCTTTAGCCATTTTATATGCTCGTCATAAGGAGAGGCGGCCGCGGCTACGGAAACTACTTCAAGCGAGCGTGCCGAGTGATCTTTTTTCCGCAGCCATCCCAGAGTAATCAGCCCATCGACATGAACCGCCACAGTAGAGACGGATTTATAATCAAGCGCCCGCATAATCTCGCGGTAGCTCGGGCCATAGCCATACCCCCTGATAAATCCATCGATAAAACTAAGCAGTTCTTTTTGCTTTTTGCTTGGTCTTTTTTTCATAGCCCCCTCCACTTAATGCGACCGCGGCGATTCCCCACCATACGATCGAGACGGTGTCGTCCGCCCAAACCGGCAGTAGCAAACCGATCAGCGCCAATCCTACTCCACTGGCCAGCGCGCCTAGCGCCAGCCAATCTTGCCGCCTCTGCCACAAGCGTACTAATACAAACCCAAAGATCGCGGCGAAGAGCACCAGCCCTAACCAGCCGGACTCGTGCGCGATAAACAAATATTGGTTCTCGATAATAATTGGCTCGCTTCCGTATAGTGACGCAGACCCCGTGCTGCCAACACCGGCGCCAAGCGGCTGATTCACTAATCTCTCAAATCCTGTCGCGAGCGATGAAACATGGTCGTCGTTCGAGCTGATACTGCTGCCGCCGTCCGGGTTTTCGTGAAGCAGGACGTTCGAGACAAACTCGCTCCCACGGGCAGCCACAAGCGCACCGCCCAGGGCAAAAATAATCACAGCAGTTACGATCCATGCCCGGCGCGAGAGCTTACGCAGTATCGTAAAGGCCAACACTACGCCGACTGCCACGATTGCCGCAACTAGAGAGCTTCTTGAATAACTATTCCAGAGCGCCAAAAGACTGAATGACCCTAATGTCACCGCCAGCCAATAGACACGTCGTTGCCGTATGTTTACATATCCGCGAACCACGGCCGCAGTCAAAAAGGCCAGGACTATTCCGGCGTAGGCTCCCAGTGGGTTGGGGCCGCGGAGCGTGCTATTGATACGAATGTAGTCGTGGTTCTTATCGACAGTCAGGTACGGTTGAATCGTGTCGCGTCCATAGCCGATAATGGACAGAAAATCCGGAGGTAAGAAAAGTTGGAGTGTCGCAAATCCCACCACGATGTAGGCGCCAATCAGTCCTATTTGGATAAAGCGCTCCCGCCACTCCGGCATCACCTTCACTGCTACGTACACCAGCACGAAGAACAGAAGATAGCGAAGATCGATCGCAAATCCCGCGATCAGCGACGTAACGTTATCGAACGATACTGGGATAAGCAAAATATGCAATGCGCTATACAGCAAGATTAATCTAAGTAACAGATCGTGCGACAGCTCTTTCCATAATTTATGCTTTGATACAAGCAGAGCCGCAATCCCCGCCGCCACAACAAGCAGGATTTCCTTCCAGGATTTTATCAGCAGCTCGTGAGCGGGTAGAAGCGAGCCCAGCCAGACGCTAAATGGTGCATGCAGCACCACGCCGCCGAATATAATCAGCAGGATGGTAAGATAGATGGTTTCAAGCCGCCATTTCGTCATCATCTTTAGTGTACTACAAGCGGATGCTATAATAGTTCTACTGATATGCCCACGAAGAATACTAAATTCTACAGCCTTATATTGATACTCGTTGATTTTCTTGTGCTTTGCCTGGCATTTGGCGTTGCCTATATCCTGCGCGTGCAGTACGACCAACGACCGCTTGCCACGCAGGTGTACGCTGTTGAGTATCTGAGGAGCTTCCTGATTATCGTGCCGATCTGGATTCTTATCTTTGCCAGCCTGGGGTTGTATCAAGCCAGCACCTACAATCGTCGGCTTGTGGAATGGGGTAAGGTTGCGATCGGGTCGTTGGTCGGAATTTTACTGATCATCGGCTGGGAGTATGTCAGTGGCGATCACATCTTCCCCGCCCGACTTGTCCCCGTTTACGCACTTGTCGCAGCCTTCTTCTTGATTATTTTTGAGCGTGAAGTTCTGAGGATCGTGCGGAGCCTCTTGTTTTACTTTGGCCGCGGGATCAGTCGGGTATTGGTTATTGGCAACAGTGAAGCAACATGCGACATTGCCGATAGCTTGGCCGAAACGCACAAAAGCGGGTACAAGGTTGTTGCGGTTGCCGGACCGAAAAAAGTAATTCCGCCGGGTCTAGACGTACGTCACTTTACATCGGTGGACGCCGCCCTAAAAGAAATCGAGAAACTAAATATAACGACGATTATCCAGACTGATCTTTACGATTCAGCCGAACGCAACCAACGCATTCTTGGCGCCGCCCAAACCCACCATATCCAGTACAATTTCATTCCTGGCGAGTCGGAATTTTATGCCGGCAAGAACACCGTCGACGTATTCCTAGGCTACCCAATGATATCGGTCAGCCAAACGCCGTTGATCGGATGGGGCGCGATCGCAAAACAAGTATTCGACTTCTTTGCTTCGTTTCTACTCGTCGTTCTTTTGTCGCCCATCTACCTCATTCTGATTTTGCTGCAGCTGGTATTTAATCCGGGTCCGACATTTTATGTCAGCAAGCGTCTTAGTAAGTTTTCGGAACCCGTCAACCTGATTAAATTCCGCACTATGGGAGCCAAGTATGGCGGCAAAGACGCAGCCATTGAATTCCGCGAGATGGGCCGTGAAGATCTGGCACTGGAATATGAAAAAAACCGCAAAGTCGAACACGATCCCCGCATCACTAAGTTCGGCCACTTCCTGCGCGTCACATCGCTCGATGAACTACCTCAGCTATTTAACGTCTTAAAAGGCGACCTTAGCCTTGTCGGGCCACGACCAATTCTGCCCCAAGAAGCCAAATTCTCCCCAAGCCGGACGGCACTGCTCCACAGCGTTAAGTCGGGCGTCACAGGACTATGGCAAGTATCGGGGCGCAGCAACTTGAGCTTTGAAGAGCGAATAGAGCTAGAACTCTTTTACGCCCAAAATTGGAGCTTCTGGCTGGATATCAAAATCCTATTTAAAACGATCGCCGTGGTATTCCGAAAACAAGGAGCGAAATAGTGAAGCAGCCGAAGATCGCAATCGTCTGTGATTTTCTTACTGTTCCTGGCGGCGCCGAAAAAGTCGTTTACGCGCTTCACGAAGCCTTCCCATCTGCGCCAATCTATACAGCAATTTACAACGAAGAAAGATTTCCGGAATTCAAAGGTGTCGATATCCGTACCACCTGGCTGCAAAAATTGCCAAAAAAAATCCGCGCAATGTACAAATTGTTTCCTACGATGCAAGTGAAAGCATTTCAAAAACTCGATCTTAGCGAATTTGATATCATTCTCACCAGTTCGTATCTGAATGCCAACCAGGTTCAAAAAACCCGCCCAGACCAGGTACTTATTTCATACTGTCACACGCCTGCGCGGTACTACTGGAGCCACTATGACGAGTATCGAAAACGTCCTGGCTACGGAAAATTAGATCCGATCATCCGGCTACTAATTCCACTATTCGTTCCCAGCCAACGTAAACTTGATTATGAGGCAGCACAAAAGGTCGATGTGTTTATCGCTAACTCTACTGAAACGCAAAAGCGTATCAAGCAGTATTATGGCAAACCAGCGACCGTCATTCATCCTCCAGTTGACGTCAACCGATTCGAGCCTTCCAGGGAACGAGAGGATTTTTACGTAACCGTCGGCCGCCAACTTCCTTACAAACGATACGATCTGGTTGTTGCTGCTTGCACGAAATTAGGCGTTCCCCTAAAAGTCTTCGGAACGGGACCCGCCCACGATGAACTGGTTAAGATAGCAGGTCCGACCGTCCAATTTTACACCGACCGCTTTGGCGATGCGTCGGATGCCGAATTAGAAAAAGCGCTAAACCACGCCAAAGGCTGGATATATGCCGCCGAAGAAGATTTTGGCATCGTACAGGTCGAGGCGCTGGCTGCCGGAGCGCCGGTTATTACCTATGGGAAAGCCGGCGCCCTGGATATTGTAGATGACGGCGAAAGTGGCGTGCTATTTCATGAGCAGACCGTCGAGGCGATTACCGAAGCAATTAAAAAGACCGAGACTATCAATTTTCTCCCCGGTACGCTTCGCCGTAAGGCAAAGCGCTTTGATAAAAGTCTTTTTCTTACGAAGATCCGAAATGTCGTCAGCAATTCTTTATAGTGCTTATTATTGCAATATAGCAATTTATATGTTATAGTTTTTACTATGATTCGCGAAACACTATCGCATGCACGTGAGCTGAAAGAGGTTAGCTCTATTAGGGGTATGGACGGAACTATGGTCGAGAATGAATTCTCGGCCTACACGCGCGATGCTTTTAATAGCGCCAGACGACTTGACCGCATCCAACCACTGGTTATTCCAGCACGTAACGAAGAAGAGGATCTTCCCGGTACGCTTTTGGCTGCAGCACGCACCGGTGAAGCACTTCCCATTGTTCTTGATAATAACTCGTCCGACCGAACTGCTGAGATCGCAAGGCACATGGGCGCCATCACTGCAAAGGTTGAACACGGTAATAAAATGGCCGCTACGCAAGAAGGTCTCCGCATTGCCTCTCAGGAACTAGGGGCGAGAGCCGTATATCTTACCGACGCTGATACGCTCGTTCCAAGGCTATGGATTGCAAGCATGAACCGAGAATTAGAGAAAGCCGATGCCGGCAACGGAGCCGCAATCTTTGGAAATCCCTTTCTATGGCATGGACCTAGTCGATTTACTGATTCCGTATTAAATATAGCCAAGTTAACCCGAGCCGTTAAACAATCTATTACCAACGGGGACATTATTGCACGCGGCGCCAACTATGCCGTCCAACTTGATGAAGAGGGGCGTATGCTCGCCGCACTTAACAATTTAGATGGCAGTATGTTTAATGGTGATGACTATCATATTAAAGAGGCTCTAGTTAACTCTGGTGCTGCCGTAAGAAATACTGCGCGCCTTGACACGGCCGTTGTCAGCCGAAATGATCGTGTCACCTCCTTAACAAGTCGACTTCGAAAAGACTACGCCAAAGCTCGCGATGCCGAATACAGTGATCATTACCAACTTTAGCTAATTACTCTACAGTAACACTTTTGGCCAAATTTCGCGGCTGGTCAACGTCGTTGCCGCGAGCGACTGCGACATAATACGCGAATAACTGCTGGATGACGTTGAGAACGATCGGCGCCAATGTATCGAGCTTCGTTTTTAATCGAATAACAACATCAGCATCAATCTGCTTTGAACTGTTTGTCACTACAATTACGTGACCACCACGTGCCTTTACTTCCTGCAGGCCACTGATTGACTTCTCGAACAACCAGCCTTCCGAGATAAGGAGCAGCTCGAAGAAGCGATCGTCAATAAGTGCAAGCGGCCCATGCTTCAGCTCACCTGTCGCATAGCCCTCTGCCTGAATGTACGAGATCTCTTTTAATTTAAGTGCGCCCTCCATCGCTACTGGAAAAAGCGTGTCTCGGCCCAGGAAAAGAGCATGATCATAGCGTGCATATTTCTTAGCGATCGTTTTGATCTCATCCTGGTGTGTCCTAATGACTTTTTTAATTTCGTTAGGCAACTGGGAAAGTTCGTCAACGAATTCGGCGGTCTTCTGTAGTCCGGTACCCTTAGCCTGAGCTAATGTAACCCCGAACATCGTCATTGCTGCGACCTGCGAAGTAAAGGCCTTCGTACTGGCAACAGAAATCTCCGGCCCAGCGTGGACATAAATCCCCCCATCCACTTCACGGGCGATGGTCGAACCGACCGCATTAACAATACCGAGTGTCCGCACCCCACGCCGCTTAATCTCGCGAAGACACGCCAGTGTATCGGCCGTCTCGCCCGACTGCGAGACAATGAGCGCGACACTTCGTTTTGGCATATGGAATGACCGATACCGAAACTCTGACGCCACGACGACGTCGATGGTCAGATCATCGACCAGCTGTTCAAGATAGTATGAGGCTAGCAGTCCGGCATAATAAGCCGTTCCGCACCCTACGATCGTTACATGTTCGATATCTCGTAGCTCGTAGGCCGACATATTCAGGCCCCCTAATTGTACGCGGTGCTCGCCAGGAATAACCCGCCCATTTAACGTTGAAGCCAGCGTTTGGGGCTGCTCGCTAATTTCCTTTAACAAGAAGTGGTCGTAGCCCTGTTTTTGGATAGCCTGCATATCAACTTCGATTTCCTCTGTCGCGTATTCGAAGCCGTCATCAAGGCGGGCGCCAAAACGCTCAACGTACCAGACACGGTGGGTTACACCCTGCCCAGCCAGTATGGTGAGATTATCCGTCAGCTGATTGAGCGTGTGCCGGGTTCGGACAAGGTCGTCTGGTCAGTGCACTGTCATAACGACCTGGGTCTTGCCGTGGCCAACTCGTTGTCGGCGGTGATGGCGGGTGCACGCCAGGTCGAATGTACGGTCAATGGCCTCGGCGAGCGTGCCGGTAATGCCTCGCTGGAAGAGGTTGTCATGGCCGTGCGCACACGAGCCGATATCTTCCCGGTAGAAACCCGAATCGACACGACCCAGATCGTGCCGGCCTCGAAGCTGGTGTCGCAGATTACCGGCTACCCGGTGCAGCCGAATAAGGCGGTGGTGGGCGCCAACGCCTTTGCCCATGCCTCGGGCATCCACCAGGACGGCGTGCTCAAGGCGCGCGACACCTACGAGATCATGCGCGCCGAGGACGTGGGCTGGAGCGCCAACAAGATCGTGCTGGGCAAGCTCTCGGGTCGAAACGCCTTCAAGCAACGCTTGCAGGAGTTGGGTGTAGAGCTCGAAAGCGAAAGCGAAATTAACAATGCCTTCACCAAGTTCAAGGAATTGGCTGATCGTAAAAGCGAGATTTTTGACGAGGACATCCTGGCCTTGGTCAATGACGAGAGCGTGACCAATGACAAGGAGCAATACGCATTCGTCTCGCTGTCGCAGCACAGCGAAACGGGCGAGAAACCACATGCTGAAATTGTCATCACGGTCGACGGCAAAGAGGTCAAGTCGGCCTCGGAAGGCAACGGGCCGGTGGATGCCTCCCTCAAGGCCATTGAGCAGCACGTCAAGAGCGGCGCCGAAATGGTGCTGTACTCGGTGAACGCCATCAGTGGCTCGACCGAAAGCCAGGGCGAGGTCACAGTGCGTTTGCAAAACAGTGGCCGCGTCGTCAATGGCGTGGGCTCCGACCCCGACATTGTGGTGGCCTCCGCCAAGGCTTACCTGAGCGCGCTGAACAAACTTCACAGCAAAGCAGACCGGGTGGCCGCCCAGGGCTGACGGCGACCGGCCCCGAATCACGTCTTAGGAATATCGCGCAAGTCTTTGATCTTGCGCGATATTTTTATTTTGGTTACACTGGCCACTTAGCCGATAAGATTTGACTGATTTGACGAGGTTCCTGTTTTGAAAAGACTGCTGACTGCTGCTCTGGGTTTGGTGTTGGCCATGGGAATGGTTTCTTCTCATGCCGCCAAAGATTCAAAGGCTGCGCGCTCCAAAGAGCGGGCCATTGCATCGGCTGCCAAGGCCAAGGCGGTTCGCAAGGCGGCCGTGAAAACCGTCGTTGCTGCACGTCCTACCTATGGCCAGATGGCCGGCCTGCACGCCACGCCCGATGAGTTGGCGTTGAAGTCCAGTGTGGCCTACGTGATCGACCAAGACACCCAGGAAGTGCTGCTCAGCAAAAACGACCAAGCCGTGTTGCCCATCGCTTCCATCACCAAGCTCATGACGGGCTTGGTCATCAGCGAG
>JALRBM010000115.1 GCA_023257755.1 Candidatus Saccharimonadia bacterium
ATCGGTGGTGAAGGTCACAACCTCCAGGAACACGCTGTTGTGCTTGTTCGTGGTGGTCGTGTGCCGGATCTTCCAGGTGTGCGCTACCACATCGTTCGTGGCGCCCTCGACCTTCAGGGCGTCGCCAAGCGCCAGCAGGGCCGTTCTAAGTACGGTGCTAAGAAGGAGGATAAGAAGTAATGCCTCGTAAAGTAACCAAGAAACTGCAGCGAACGCTAAAGCCGGACCGCAAATATCAGAGCGTTCTCGTGCAGCGCCTGATCAACAAGTCGATGCTCGATGGTAAGAAGTTAGTCGCCGAGCGCGCCGTCTATAGCGCCCTTGAACAAGCGGCCAAAAAAGTCGGAAGCGAAGATCCGCTCGAGGTGTTTGAAAGGGCACTCAAGAACGTTTCTCCGAACTTTGAAGTGAAATCTCGCCGTGTCGGTGGTGCGAACTACCAGATTCCATTTCCGGTACAGGGCCACCGCCAGTTGCACTATGCGTTCAGCTGGCTCGTCCAGTCGGCGCGCGCTCGATCCGGCATGTCGTATTCGCAGCGTCTTGCGCTGGAGATCGTTGACGCCTACAACGAAGCCGGTGCTGCCTTCAAGAAGAAGGAAGACACACACAAGATGGCCGAGGCCAACCGTGCCTTCGCTCATTTCGCCCGCGGCTAGTTATAACTGCCTAAGGACAAAAAGCCACTTCTGAAATGGAGTGGTTTTTGCGTGCTACTTGCCAATGTTAACCATATCCGGTATAACAAAGTAAATGACTGCAAAAAGAGGGAAGGACTAAAAGTGACAGGGCGCGCTCTGGAGGGAGGAGTGCGCTCATACGAAGGACTGCCGCCACTTGATGCCCGCATGTGGGACGTGACAACCCTAGGACGGATTGAAACCCCGCTTGATAGCAGGGGTTTCGTTGATCTGGACGCTTTAGTGGAAGTAGGGCGTAAAACGGTGACGTCGGATTACCAGTGGGAGTCGCCCTTCAATGATGTCCACCATCTTCAGTGGCCGAGGCTCGCATACGCCGGTTCTGCCGAGACGGGTCTGGCATGGGATTTTCGTGAACTTGCGCGACGTAAGGCGTTCCTTCCTCGGCAATTCCATAACTGGCTCCATTATATTACCCAGCCGCCTCCTGTTCCGGATGAAGAGTCGATGAGATTTGCCGTGCAGGCCGAACGGACGACGCGGGCGCTGGCGGCCACGGCACAATTGGCGGTGAGGCTAACGCGTAAAAAGTTTATTCCTGAGAAGCGATTAAGAGAGCGGCTCGAGCAAGAGTTTGATCATTATACGATGTATGTCGAAAATGCCCGGCTTGTGCCAGAGGAGTTTCAATTATTGAAGCTCGCCGATGTAGAGGTGGCTACGATTGAGGAAATGTTGGCCATGAACAAAAAGTTCGGTAAATGGGCACTCCATATTATACCGGTGCGACAAAGAGAGGTATTAGGGGTGGCGGCGTGACGTGATCGAGCCCGCACCATGGTGGTGCGGGCGGGTGGCACCGCGGTCGGTTGACTGCAGTGTGAAAGCTCTGACGGTCAGTCATTGGCGATCGGCCATTTTTTGCTGCCGGCAATCGCCTTGGCGATCAGGGCCTGCGCGTTGGTGCGGACATCAGTCACCTCGATAACCGGTGATCTGAAGCCGAGCTCCGCTAGGGGTCTCGCGGCCGCTTCCGCAAACGCCTTTGTGATGCGTTCCCGGATGTCCGAGTCGTCTGAGTGCAACTCGTCCCTGTGTGCGTGCAGGATGGGACGAAGCAGACTCAGGCACAGGGCGATGGTCCGTCGCTCCAGTTCATCGTTCTTGAAGTGGATATGATAGATCCCCTCCGGGTCGATGGACAGAGTGACAGTTACGTCCACGTCCGACACGTCGTACTCGCCAACCTGGATGTTGGTAGTCCCCAGGTTGTAGGTACGGTCGCGGATGCTGACACGGATAAGCGTGTCGATGAAGGGGAAGAGGCCGCGAATGCCTGCGCGGTAGACGGCGACCCTGGCTTCATTAGTCGCCTTATCCCGCTTCATAATCACTCGTCCGCGCCGCAGCTTCATGGCCATCTCATCCTGGTGGACTATCTTGACCGTCTTGAAGAAAAAGACGACCGCCAGCACCAACGCAATCACCCACAGGGCAATCGCATTCCAGGGACTCGGGAGACCTTTGACACTGTCATAGAGCTGACCAAACGGCATCGCGTACACCTCCTTCCGAGGAGCGTATCCGTTTAATCCAGGTATATTGTACCACTTGCTAAACGGACTGACAAAGGTGTGTCATTGTAGTGGACATAAAGTATTTAATATACTCTGTAACCTCTGGTTTTGGTAGAGGAAACCTGGTATAATTGCTACCAAGCGCTATTTTTTATGGCAAAAAATATTAGAGTAAAGGAAATTTTCTTTCATGGCACAAAAAAACGTACCGCTCCAGCGATTCCGAAACATCGGTATTATTGCGCACATCGACGCAGGTAAGACAACGACAACCGAAGGTATCTTGTACCGAACAGGCATCAACCACAAGATTGGTGAGGTTCGTGGTGAAGGGGATGGCGCTACGACTGACTGGATGGCACAGGAGAAAGAGCGTGGTATCACGATTACCTCCGCTGCCGTGACCGCTTTCTGGAAGGATCACAAGATCAACATTATCGACACGCCGGGCCACATCGACTTTACCGCCGAGGTCGAGCGTTCACTTCGTGTACTCGACGGTGCGGTGACTGTATTTGACGGTAAGATGGGTGTTGAACCTCAGAGTGAGACCGTTTGGCGACAGGCGAACAAGTACGGTGTGCCACGTATTTGTTTTGTTAACAAGATCAACCAGACCGGCGGTGACTTCTACAAATCACTTGAAAGCATTCACAAGCGTCTTTCAAAGCACGCGCTGCCCATCCACCTGCCTATCGGGTTTGAGAAGGAAATTAATGGTGTTGTCGACCTCGTTGACATGAAAGCCTACACCTACAACGATTACACCGATAAAGCGCTTGTACCAGGTGAGATTCCTGCTGACATGCTTGAGAAGGCCAAGCACGCCCGTAGCCTTCTTGTTGAAGCGGCTGTCGAAGCTGATGACGAACTGTTTGAACGCTTCCTCGATAAGGGCGAAGAGTCAATTACTATTGATGAGCTAAAGGCCGCACTGCGTAAGCGTGTTCTTGCCGGTGACTTCTTCCTTGTCACTGGTGGTGATGGCCGTGGTGTCATCGTCGAGAAGGTTCTTGATCTTGTTGTCGACTACCTCCCAAGCCCACTTGATGTTAGTTCGATCTGGGGTACAAACCCAAAGACTGGTGATGAAATTGAGCGCAAGCCTGCTGATAGCGAGCCGCTTGCTGGTCTTGCCTTTAAGATTGCAACCGATCCATTTGTTGGTAAGTTGATCTTCGTTCGAGTTTACAGCGGAAAGCTAACCGCTGGTAGTTATGTTCTTAACACGACCACTGGTGAAAAAGAACGCGTTGGTCGTATCGTTCGTATGCACGCCGACAAGCGTGAAGATATCGATATGATTGGTGCTGGTGACATCGCAGCTGTCGTAGGCCTTAAGGGAACATTTACCGGCCACACTCTTGCTGATCCTGCCAATCCAATTACGCTTGAAAGCATCTCATTCCCAGAACCTCCCGTGTCGATTGCCGTTGAACCAAAGACGAAAGCCGATCAAGAAAAGATGGGGATCGCTCTTCAGCGCCTTGCCGAAGAAGACCCAACTTTCCGAGTTCACACTGATGAAGAAACAGCCCAGACGATTATGTCTGGAATGGGTGAGCTTCACCTCGATATCCTTATCGATCGCATGAAGCGCGAATTCAACGTTGAGGCAAACGTTGGTGAGCCTCAGGTCGCCTTCCGTGAATCGATCAAAGGAACCTCAGAAGTACAGGGTAAGCACGCTAAGCAATCTGGTGGACGCGGCCAATACGGTGACGTTTGGATTCGTTTTGAACCAAACGAGCCAGGAAAAGGCTTCGAATTCATCGACCAAATTAAAGGTGGCGTGGTTCCGCAGGAATACCGAAAGCCCGTCGAGCAGGGTGTTAAAGAAACGCTTGACGGCGGTGTTATTGCTGGCTATCCAGTCGTTGACGTTAAAGCGACGCTTTACGATGGTAGCTATCACGACGTCGACTCAAGCGAGCTTGCCTTTAAGCTTGCTGGTAGCCTAGCGACACGCGAAGGCGTAAAGCAAGCGAAGCCGATTCTTCTCGAGCCTGTTATGAAGGTGGAAGTAACGACCGCCGAGGAATTCATGGGCGATGTGATCGGCGACCTCAACTCGCGTCGCGGCCGCATTGACTCGATGGAAGATCTTCCTGGCGGCGCAAAGCTTATCCGCGCTTTCGTGCCTCTTGCAAGCATGTTTGGCTACACTAACGACCTACGCTCGATGAGCCAAGGCCGTGCAGCTAGCACGATGGAACTGGCGCAGTACGAAGAAGTACCGCCAAATGTTGCCCAGGAGATCATTGAGAAACGCTCTAAGTAACTCAAAGAAACAACTAAGACGACGCCGCGAAGGTGTCGTTTTAGTATGTATATGATAGGTATATTGCAGGTAAATGCTTCACAAGGTAGAATGAGGGCACAAATAGTAACGATAGGAGGAAAGTAATGAAAGTACTGTACGATATCGCATTGGTACTGGTTCTCATAGGCGGGCTTAACTGGGGGCTGGTTGGTTTCTTCGACTACAACCTTGTTGACATGCTATTTGGGGAAGGATCGGCCGTATCACGCGTGGTTTACGCACTTGTCGGTCTCTCTGCTGTATTTGTTATCATTGAAAAGATGATGACAATGTCAAAAGCTCCCGCTAAGTAGCCCAGGAAACGACCAGTTCATCAAATTATACCGCTCTTTCCGGGCGGTATAATTTTGTCGTCGCAATTTAATCGCAAATCATCGAATATCCTTTACGAAGTGACCACAAGGCTGTATAATTATCCTCATACGTCGCGGAGTCTTTATTTGAGATTGCGCGCGAAAATATAATTTCAAGAGGAGATAAAATCCCAAATGGCAGATTTCAGTCGAACCAAGCCGCATGTTAACGTTGGTACTATGGGCCACGTCGACCACGGTAAGACAACGCTTACTGCTGCAATTACTCACGTACTTGCAAAGAAGCTTCCAAGCGACACTAACAAGCCTCGTAACTACGAGGACATCGACAACGCTCCTGAGGAAAAGGCACGTGGTATTACCATTGCTTCTTCGCACCAGGAATACGAGTCAGAGGCACGTCAC
>JALRBM010000062.1 GCA_023257755.1 Candidatus Saccharimonadia bacterium
ACCCTTGCCGGTCAGTAAGAAATAAAGGATTTTACCCAATGAGTATATATCTGACCGTTCGTTTGCAGCGCTGGATTTTTTATGCTGCTCTGGCGCGATAAAGTGCTTAGGTCCTAGTACCTCGTCGGGATCACTTATAGGTGTGCGATCTGCGTCAAGAAGTAGCCCGAGCCCAAAGTCAGATATTGCTACTGACCGCTGAGTTGGGTATAGGAGTATATTTTCGGGCTTCAAATCTCGGTGTATTACGCCAGCCTCATGTGCGGCTTTAACACCTTTCAATATTTCCAAAAATAGTCGGAGACCTAACTCTACATCGTTTAAATAGAAGTCATTCTTTTGAAGATTTCCATAAGGAGCATAATCCATTACATAAAATGCCGTTTGACCCGTTTGACTGTCCTCTTTCAGACTGTCAATGTTGTCATCGTGAATCTTGATAATGTTAGGTTCGTCCTTGAGCTGTTTGATTATTTCGATTTCTGATTTTATACGGGCGAGCTTCTTTTTGTCAGTTGGTTTTACTTTGACTACCTTAATCGCGTATTTTTTACCAGTATTATCACGTGTAAGATAGACGTCACCTTGACCACCGTCGCCAATTTTTTCACCTACTACCCATTTACCATATTTTTTATCAGCCATTACAGCTCTATTTTACTCGTTTATCTAATGTTTTCATAATGGCTGCAAACAACGTTTCTAGTGATACACACCGGAGATTACTAATTTGTCTGATAGCAACTCAATACTCGGCCACAGAGTGTTCCACATTTGGGATGTAGAGTTCACCATTGCAATCATTACATCATTAAACAGAAGTGCATTCGCCCTTCTGTTTATTTTGATTACTGGTCGTGTTTCTAAAAGTCTTTTTGCTATACTAAAACCATGAAACCACGTCTCAACGTCATCACTCTGGCCGTAAAAGATCTCGATAAAGCGCTTAATTTCTATCAGAATCTAGGATGGCCTCCGGCAGATGTCGTTGGCGACGAGTTTAAGGGTAGCGATACTGAACCTGCTGGCAAAGTAGCGTTCTTTGCAATGCCGGGAGGCCTCATCTTTGCTCTCTACCCTCGCAGTGAGCTTGCTAAAGACGCCAATAGGCCCACAGGTGTCCCTAACTCTACTGAATTTAGTCTTGGCTATGCTGTAGGTAGTCCAGAGAAAGTGGACGAAGTCCTCGCAAAAGTGAAAGCTGTCGGAGGGACTCTTACCGATCGACCTCATGAGCGGCCATGGGGTATCTACTCTGGCTATTTTGAGGATCTTGACGGCCATCTGTGGGAAGTCATCTACAATCCTGGAATTGAAGTTGAGGATTGATAATCAAAACATATATAAGCTCTGCTATCTTCGTGGTTTCGAAGATTATCCTCGTTAGACTAAGCCGCAAGTTTTTTCACCAGTCGCACTAGTTTTTGTGAGTTGCGTAAAATAGAGCTGAGTAGTTGATGGATATTCGTAGTATGATATTCCTATGTCTCTTCAACGAGTAAAAACTTTGATCTATATTTTTGCATTTTTTAATGCGTTTATACTGATCTACCCTTTATATGCGGTGATGTTTACTGATCAGGGTTTAAGTCCGGCCCAGATTTCGCTTCTTTTCATTGTATGGTCGCTGACAGCTTTCTTTTTAGAGGTGCCTTCGGGGGCCATTGCCGATAAGTTCCCTCGGAAGTACGTCCTTGTTGTCGCTCTGCTTTTTCATGCGGCTACCTTTCTTGCGTGGTTGTTGATGCCAAATTTTACGGGCGTACTGATAGGGTTTCTGTTGTGGGGTATAAATAGTGCACTCGCCTCTGGAACGCAAGAGGCACTTATTTACGATGAATTAAAGAGAGACGGCAATGAAAAGCAATACGCTAAAGTAACCGGGCGCGTGGAGGCACTGGATATTTTAGGTATTATTGCGGCGGGAGTAGTAGCGGCAGCTTTGGCGGGTGCGGGCTATACGACTATTCTTCTATTAAGTATTGCTGCCGTTCTCGTTTCGGCGGCGGCAATTATGCTTTTGCCCAAGGCGAAACCTATAGAGACGACCGAAGAGACAGAATACTGGTCGTACCTGAAGGATGGCATTACGTTGGCGCTGAGAAACCGGAAAATTCTCCTACTGGTTCTTTTTTTGAGTCTTGCAACAGGCTTCGCATCGGTAGACGAGTTCTTTAACCTGCTGTTTAACGAGCAGGGCATGAGCAACGAGATGATTGCACTATGGATGGGGATTGTCTTTGCGTTTGGAGGAGTGGCGAGCTTTTTTGCCCATAAGTTTGAGGGAAGGCAATTCCCTATTGCACTTAGCCTTATTGTATGGGCAGTGTTTCTTTTTCTTGCCACAGTTCTTCCCGCCCCCGTCGCGCCTATCGGCATAGGGCTGTATGTGGCGTTGTATTACACCATAAAAATTTTATTCAATACGCGACTGCAGCATGAGTTGAACGACAAAAACCGGGCGACGGCTACCTCTGTGGCCGGATTCTTGGCTGAAGCGGGGGCAATTGGCTCTTTTATCATCTTTGCCATCTTTGCGGAAGGCGTTTCGTATGCTTTTGCCTTCCAGGTTGTAGCCGTGGTGATCGGATGTGTGGGGGTACTGTATGGAGTGCAATATGCGGCCGGTAAAAAGCGGGCAGGCTAAAAGAAATCTGCTGATGTGTATAGCTGCCGATTTCTCCTCTCTTAAACGTTAATTCATTAGACACCGCAGAGGAGCGGGTTTTCGCATTTTACGCCTCTGGTCCGTTCGATTAGTTGCTAGAATAGAAATATGTCCCAATCGAAGGAACTATTAGATGATTATCGCCGTCAAATCGAACTGGATTTTCCGGAACTTACCATTGCAAAGATCAGGCGGATCGGAGGCGGCTGGGATCACGTTGCGCTTGAGGTGAATAACTCGATTATATTTCGCGTG
>JALRBM010000078.1 GCA_023257755.1 Candidatus Saccharimonadia bacterium
CGTTACGTTATTGCCCCCGGCAAGCGTCAACGTTCCAGAGCTAATCTGTGCCATAACGCCGGCAGTGTTGCCACTCAGCGTCACGTTATGGACATTTTGCGTCTGAACCGTCTGGTTGGCCGCAGAAATACTCAGGGTCGCGGATGAGGCATTAATACTCTGACTTAGCGTGATATTATTACCGCCGGCAAAGACAATGCCGCGATTGACCGTCCCCGACGTACCGCTGGTATTGCCCAGGTTGCTCATTCCGAATTTGCCAAACAGATACGACATAGCTTTTTAAATTATATACCAGTTACTTCCGTTAGAGACGACGCGTACCGCAAAGTACTGGGTATCAAGCGAAAAACTCGTCGAGCCGTCAATCGTGTCGCTCCCCGTCCGGGCCACCGAACAGCTATTGGCCGAGCTATCGATTCGTTTTACATAAAAATTATACCCCCCGAAGGAACTGGCGGCCGGCAAGGTAATCGTCACGTTAGCGCTGGAAGCATCGGCAAAAATAATCACATCAGTACCGGTGATCGTATAATTGGTCGTTTTAGTGCTCGTCGCAACCGCCGGGTTGGTATCGGCGTCGCTCCAGGCTGGCAACCCGCCGCTGACCCGGAGCGTTTTGCCCGTCGCGCCGATTGGCAAACGCACAAACGCGCCGGTGGAGTTCCGATAGTACAGATCTCCCGTCGCCCCGGAGGCATCATCGTAAAGGGCTACCTTTTTCCGGACCGTCCCACTGGTAATCGTAAAGTAAAGATTATCGCCGGCAAATTCTACAGCTCCAACCTCCGGGTTAGTCATAAGCGTTCCCGAGGTGAATTTTAGCGGCGCTGTCCCGGCCGCCGCCGTGCCTGCGCGAATCGTTACCTTGTGGTGGCCGCCATTTACCGGATTGTCCGTATCATCATTAAAGTGTTCTTTCATGATGTACTGGCGGATGATATCACCCCAAATGCCGTCGTCGCTATTGACTATCGGCAGGCGTTGTTCGGCCATATGCTACACCCCAAACTTCCTGGATCCAAAGCCATGTGAAGCCGGAGCCTGAGGTTTTTCGGCGGTAAGCGCCGTCTTTTTAACATGACCAAGCAAAGCAATAGCGTTACCCAGTCCAATGAGTATCAGCACAGATCCGCCCACGAACTGCAAGAACTCCTGCCGGGTCATCGACTTGTTCAGCAGTTTTATGCGAATCTCATCCTTCATTGCTACTTCCTACGTAAGCGAACTGATTTTTTACCTCTTCTTGATAGCTGCGATACTTGACGAATAATAGACCATACTCCTAGGCCCACGAGTCCCAGGATTAACAATATTCCAAGGATAATTTTCCACGGGATAACCCAAAACCCTACTTCGGCAACGAGTGGAATATCTCGCTGGCCGTCGTTATAGATGACCACGACCTTTGCCGTGTAGTGGCCAAAGCGGATATTCGAGGCATTCGCCCAGTTCCAGTCAACGTATTCCTTCGCCGGACTTTGGCTTTCATCCTTCTTGATGACCGGGAAGCCATTGTCCCATTTAACACTCAACTCCCGGGTAGTTCCCGGCAGGATATGCCCTGCGCCCGCATTAACGCCTAACGCATTGATCGGCGACTGGTCATTGCTGCCCCGCTGAATAAACAAGTTACCCGCAGGCTGAACGATAGTGTTTCCCGTATTTTTCAGCCGGATAGTAAATGTCGAGGGCAGATACTCGTAAATCCCCGCCTCTGATTTCAGGCTTTCCAGCTGTAATTCACGAATTGCGCCGGGGCGATCCACATTCATAAGGGCAAACACGGCAACCTGCCCCTTCAGCGACTGGCCCCTGTTTAGCTGTACCTCCTCGCCCTTCCGGGTAACAATCAGTGCAAATGAATAGCTAAATCCCGCCTCTTTTGGCACGTCTATGCTCAGTTTTTGCGTAAACCACTGCCCCGGTGCA
>JALRBM010000032.1 GCA_023257755.1 Candidatus Saccharimonadia bacterium
TTTTTAATAAAAGAAATATGATAGATATAGATATTTTTAATAATTTTATAATATATGATACAAAAAAGAAATTATTTCTATTGGATAATTTTGAATTGGAGAGTACTATTTACAATAGAAATCTTTATTGGGATTCTTTTCAGTCTGGTGCGGCTATCTGTCAGCTGGGCGCCGTTTAGTCCTGCCCTAAACGATACGCTGGCAACTTTGGGTAAAGAAACCGTCCTGAAAAGGATCGACGAAGCCATGCGCCATGCTTAGTGATGAGGAACAGCGTGCCGCGCAGATCCTTTTCGACTATCTAACCGTGCGTCAGACGCCCTCAAAAGCCGATGTTCTCATCGGGTTAGGAACCTATCATCTGGGTGCCGCCATCAAAGCCGCAGAACTATGGCATGCCGGACTTGCTCCGCAGATTATTTTTAGCGGCTATCGAAACGACCGGCACGAGAAAACGGAAGCTGAAATGCTCCGTGACGAAGCTTTGAAGCTCGACGTTCCTGCAGATGCGATTCTCATCGAAAATCAGGCCTCCAACACCGGCCTTAATATTACGCTCAGCTACGCACTTGCCAAGCAGCATGACCTTCTAAAAACCAACCGGGTCATTTTTGTTCATAAACCATACATGACCCGGCGTACACTCGCCACGGTCGAAGCACAGTGGCCGGACCCCACGACGGACATCATTGTTGTTCCCACCGATGCAACACTGGATGACTTTTTTGCTTCCGACGGTACGGACCAAACGATCCGCTCCATGCTGGCCGACTATTACTGCGTCAAGACCTACCCCGAAAAAGGCTGGCAGACACCACAGCCCGCTTCACCTGAAGCCGAGGAAGCCTCGCGGTTTTTAATCTCGCACGGTCACGCGTTAAAGATACCTGTCTAGCCCATGGATATCTGTTATAATAACCGTAAGCATGAATGAAACACCAAAACTAAAATTTTGGGCGCGTTTTAAGCAGTGGGTAAAGACTCACCGGACGCGGACATATCTTATTGCGGGGGCCGTATTAATTACGCTGGCTGGCGGGGTCGCCGCGCTCCTTCTCAGCCAAAAACCGCCGGCGGTGCAGGTCTCACATTCCAAGCCAAAGCCTAAACCAAAGCCCGCGCCTGTCTATTACTCGCCACTGACCGGCGAAAAGGTCGCTGACGAGGCAGCCACAAAAATGGCCGTTACCGCTATTATGATCGAGAACAGCCCCGATGCCAGGCCGCAATCCGGCATCCAGGAAGCGGGAGTGGTGTTTGAAGCTGTCGCCGAAGGAGGCATTACGCGCTTTCTCACCCTTCACCAGCAGGATAAGCCGGGGATCATCGGCCCCGTTCGCAGCCTTCGCATGTACTATGTAGACTGGCTGGCGCCGTTCAACGCCAGCGTCGCCCATGTCGGCGGCAGCAAGGCCTCGCTTGACGAAATCAGGAGCGGCAAGTATCGGGACATCGATCAATTTTTCAATGGCGCGTCCTACTGGCGCGCACGCGACCGCTATGCACCGCATAACGTGTATACAAACTCGGAAAAACTTGACGCTCTCAACCGCGCTAAAGGCTATAACGAATCCGCATTTACTGGATTCCCCCGAATTGATGGCAAGCCGGCAAACACGCCGAATGCCACCCAAGTCACTATTAATATAAGTAGCCCGCTCTATAATACAAGCTACACGTATGATGCCGCTTCAAATAAATATCACCGATTCTTAGGAGGCGCGCCGCACACCGACCGTGAAAAAGGACAGATAACCCCCAGTGTGGTCATCGCTTTGAAGGTCAACATGGTGCGTGTATTCGAGGACGGCTACCGCGAAAGTATCGCGACAATAGGCAGCGGCCAAGCGGTCGTCTTTCAAAATGGCACTGCTCAGGATGTCACCTGGCATAAGCCCAGCCGCGAAGCACAACTAAGCTTTACGGATGCCGAGGGCAAGCCAGTCGCACTCGCACGGGGGCAAACCTGGATTAGCGCCGTACCAAATGGAACCGGGAGCGTCTCATGGCAATAAAACCACAAAAACCGCCCGCCATGATCCGCGACTACTGGCCGCGGTTTCGAAAGCGCGCTATTGGCCTCGTGATCCTGATGCAGGTGGCAGCGACACTCGCGATCGGGCTGGCACTTGTCCTGGCTGGCGTTACCACGACAACAATTGTATTCTGGATCACGCTCATCGCCGTGCTTGCGGCCAATGTAGGTATTAACTTGTTACTTTTTAGCCAACTACTCACTCCACTAAAGGATCTGACGAGCGCGCTTACTCATGTATCGGGCGAGCCGACGATTGTGACGCCCCCCAATCCTAACGCCCGCCACTTTGAACGTGACGGCTTCAAGCCGATCCTGCAGCTCATCTACGAAATGGCCGCCACCGAAGGGAAGGGGAGACCTTCCGAGCCCAACCAGACAGAAAAACAATATGCCGACCTTTCATCGGCACTCGACAATACGGCCGTCGGATTTATTGTTTTGGACACGACGGGCAAAATTATTTACGCCAACGATCACGCGCCTGTTCATACCGATAACGAAGGGAATGCAATCATTGATCTCCTTAGCGATGACGAATTTAACCTCGACGCGTGGCTGAAGGAATGCGAAGACAAGTCAGTCCATACTGAAAAAACCTGGCAGCGGGTCGCCAATAAAATCCCGGGCGAAGAAGGGCGCAAGCTCTACGATATCGTCGGGTCCTACAACAAAGGCAGTAAGGCCGAAGTCGTCTTAACGCTTTTTGAACGGACTGATCTTTACCAGCCGGAGGATGAGGATCTCGATTTTATCGCCTTTGCCGCCCATGAACTACGCGGTCCGATTACCGTTATCCGCGGCTATTTAGACGTATTGGGGGACGAGCTGGATGGACAACTGGACGAAAGCCAGGTGGAACTGATGAAACGTCTCGTCGTCTCGGCCAACCGGCTGTCCAGCTACGTGAATAATATTCTCAATGCTTCGCGCTACGACCGCCGCCACTTAAAAATTCACCTGCGTGAAGATTCTATTACTGAAATATATGATTCCATCGCTGATGACATGCAGCTGCGTGCAACCAGTCAAAACCGCCTCCTGTCGGTCCATTTCCCGGATAATCTTCCTTCTGTTGCTGCCGATGGTGCGAGTATCAGCGAAGTGCTTTCCAACTTGATTGACAACGCCATCAAATACAGCAACGAAGGCGGCGCGGTGAACGTAACCGGCAGTGTAGAAGGGGATTACGTAAAGATCGCCGTCGAGGATCACGGCATCGGTATGCCAGGAAGCGTCGTCAGTAATCTTTTCCATAAATTCTACCGCTCGCACCGCTCACGCGAAACCGTCGCCGGCACCGGCATTGGGCTTTACATCACCAAAGCAATCGTTGAATCGCATGGCGGCAAAATCGAAGTACGAAGCGTCGAGGGCCAAGGATCTACCTTTGAATTTACTTTGCCGATCTACAGCACGGTTGCAGAAAAACTCAAAGCCAACGATAATAGCAATGAGGAGTTTATCAACCATAGAGAAGGCGGCTGGATCAAGAATCACGCGATGTACAGAGGATAATCATGGCAATCAAAACGATACTTTGCATTGAAGACGACCGCTTTATCGGCGAAATGTATGTCCGCAGCCTGAAGAAGGCGGGCTATGATGTCGACTGGATGGTCGATGGCAACGACGGCTTGGTGGCCGCAAGAAACAAGCCATACGATTTGATTCTCCTTGACATCATGCTGCCCGAACGGCGGGGGAGCGAAATCCTTGCCGCGCTTCGGGGAAGCGGTGAGAATCTCGTCCCGCATACTAAAATCATCGTTCTCACTAACTTTGATCAAGATGAAGAATCGCGCCTTGCCATGGAGCATAATGTGGATGCATATTTGATCAAGGCTGACATTACTCCAAAAAAACTTCTCGCGATTATTGATAAGCTTGCTCAAGTGTAGTATTGAATTAAAATAATTATTATGTTATAATAATACTATCGTCTCTCGAAGACGCGCATGCTACCAATGCCCTCGAAACGAGCCTGAACTTACAAGGAGAACCGTGCGAATTGTCGCTCAGGGAGCGTCCCTCAGTTCGGTCGGCCTGCTGACGTACTTCGTCGGTAACGCCTACCACCTCACCCCTCTGGGGGTCTGCATCCTGGTTGTGGTCGGCCTTACCACCGCGCTGATCTGCGTCGTGGCGCTCGACCGTGACGTCAAGGCGTTGGGCCGCGTCCTCATGCTGACCGGTGCCGTCGTGATGTTCGGGCTGACGATGGTCGGCCTGAACGAAGGGCTGTTCCAGAAAGCCCTCGAGACGCCGTCGGCCACGCTGGCACCGATCCAGGTGGAGTTGGGTACCCCGATCTCCATCGCCGACGCCGTACCCGCCCAGTTGGTTCTCGTCAAGCAGTAGCCTGCGGTGGCGGCCAGGAAGTCCTTATCCTGGCCGCCGCACCCGCAATCTTGATACACACGCCGCCTTAGGGGCGTTTTATTTTTCCTAAAAAATGCGAACGGCCCGCCGGGTGCAGCGCTTACGGCTTGCATCCAACGGGCCATCCGGGAACGGGTCCGACGTCTGGCGCTAGATCAGCGCCTCGAGTATCTTCTGCACCTCCGGGTAACGGCGCACGCGACGCATGTCATGGAAGATGTTGTCCTGCTGGCCAGGCGTGTCGGCTTCGAAAAAGCCCGACTCCATTCCCCAAAACTTGCGCTCCAGCCACTTCTCGAACACCGATTGCTTCGGTGTCAGGCTGGTGAGCTTCTTGATGGGCAATGACGGCGAAGAATCTTCCATGAAGTAGTACCACGGAATCTTCTTCACGATGGAAATACGCTTGTTCGTGACCAGGTAGTGGACATGGTACCACCGCGCCCAAGCTCTGAGTGCGATGAAGGCGCCGATCAGCGTAAACGCTCCGATCACCAACACCAACGCGCCGAGCCACTGAAGCGCCGCCAAGTAGATCAAGGAGACCGCCAACGCTACGAGCGCTGGCCACTTCAGCCAGGTGAACAGCCCTCCGAGAAACCACTTGACGCTCCCTGCTGCGAGGGTGATCACTGCTCCCGCGGCACAAGCCACAAGTACAGCCTTCACGGCGCTCCGGTCATCCACCATGGAAAGCACCAGGAGGATGACCGCCACTGCCCAGCAGCCGATCACCATCGGAGCGACCCGTCCTAGATCTTCAAACAGAAGCAAAGGATGGGCACGCTCTTTGTACAGGACGTCCTCTTCGGCGTCAGCTTCTGCCACGACCTCGGCGACCTCCTCATCGGAAGCCACCTCATCAGTCAGTGCCTCAGCCGGTTCCGTGGCCGGAGTTCTTGGCGATCGGATGGTGCGAGCCGCAGGACGCGCCTCCTCGGGTCTGCTGGCCACTCCAAGAGGCGGTGGCTGGAGCGCCTCGTTCAGCCGGTACGCTTTGTACGCGATGAATCCGACCGAGCTAATGACCAGCAGGCTCGTCACGACCCACTGACCGATGATGATTCCGATACATAGCACCACGAAGGCACCTATGATCTGCAACAGCATCGATCGATGCTGCCAAATCGACGGGCGCTCCTGTGCAGGTACGGTCGAAAGGTACAGCTCGTCTTTTTTGAACACTCTTACCACTCCTCGGGTAGTAGGACAATCCGTTCTCGGATATAAAGTATATTATACTATCAAAATATAAATATATCAATTTACCCGTAGATACAGGCGACGAAAAAGAGCACCGTAGAAAGGACACCGCATACCGTTCGAAACGTATGTAATCTGTTCCATTTACTCTCAAAAGCGGCACGGACTTTCGGTGCATCCGATTCTGATGCTTTATCAAGCCTGTCATTCAGCGGGACATTGCCGGCAATCGTCACGCCGAATGTACCAACTACGTACAAAATCGAAGAGCCAAGGAGAGCGATAAACATTCCGTTATCAGCATATAGAAGCGTTACCCACGGCAACAGAACGACCGGGCCCATAAAAATAATGAAAAAGAGGGGATTAAGTATCACCTTATTGATAGACTGCATGGCCCGCACGTACTCGCCATCACTCAAACGGCCCAACCCGCCCATTACCGACACGCTCCATCCAAAGAAAAAACCTGTTAACATTGCAAGCAGTGTTCCTGTTACGACTAGTAAGATCTCATTCATAAATTCTCCCTTTTCCTGCCAGTATACTACATGCCCATAGCTTTTTGATCTGCTTTTTCACTGTATCCCCACATGTCACGCCATCGCTTCATCTCGGCAATTTCTTTCTCCTGGGCAGTGATAATTCCGCGAGATAGTTCCTTGATCTCCTGATGTACCGCCCGGTCCTCACTTAAGCGCGCCATATCAATCGCACCCTGATGGTGATCGATCATTTCGTTGATGAATGCTTCATCGTAAGTATCACCCTGCTTATCCTTCAAGCTACTCACCATTTCGGCCATTGTCATCGCCTCATTTTGGGGCTTATTGAATGTCGTCGCCGCTAGCGATACTAAAAATCCTCCGATGAGAAATCCAATAATTCCGAAAAGTAGCGGTTTTGTTTCCATATGTTAATCCTCCTATTTTGCGAGCAGCCTGCCGACCGCCGTCACGACTTCGTTAATTTTCTCGTCCTGAGATTTGGGACCAATCGCCTTATTCATAAGGCAATGCTTGGTATGATCCCTCAGCAGCTCCAAGGCCACCTTATCCATAGCCGCCTCTATCGCGCTGATCTGCGTCAGAATATCGATACAATACGCGTCTTCGTCAACCATCCGCGATACGCCGCGCACCTGGCCCTCGACTCTGTTCAGCCGTTTTTTAATCGCGTCCTTATTATTTGCGTACCCGTATTTCACTGCATACCTCCATGATGATAGTGATGCACTAATGCGTGCCCTTTGCCCCGGGAAAGAAGATACCGGTTAACCGGGAACGCCGCCCAGAACGCCACAAACAGCGCAAGGGCCAACGTCGCCCAGAACCAGGGATTTACCAACCCAGCGCTCATCGCGCCAGGAATCATAAAAAGTACAGCGTTATCAACAATTTCCATCGTCAAAATTGAAAGTGTATCCGCCGCAAGCACTGTTGTCAGTGCCTTTTTCAGCGGGACACCTGCTTTTAGCAGGGGAATCATCGACAGTATGTATCCGATGATAAATGCCAGGCCGATTGCCACGACCAAGGTCAGTAAGCCCGGCCAACCAAAGATAAGCCCCAGGCTTAGACCAGCAATTTCACCAATCGCACACCCTGTTAGGCAGTGCAGGGTAGCACTGAGTGCCATTTTATTTGTCATATCCATACGCGCCCTCCTATATACCCCCCTATGGTATATGAAGAGACGCGGCTCGTCAAATTAATTATCTAGTGAGTATCGATCAGATGACTCACGTCTATGGATTGGTAGTCCCACCTGGCAAGTTCATCGGCGATGTCGGCATACCTTTTACCCGCCAGCATTCCACCCGCAATGAAATCTTCTTGTGTCACATC
>JALRBM010000041.1 GCA_023257755.1 Candidatus Saccharimonadia bacterium
GGATGTGATCAGTGGCCGAGGTGCCCGTCCCCATGATTTTTTTAAGATCTTTCGTAAGATGAGCCTGGTCTGTATAGCCTGTCTCAGCGGCCACATGGGCTGTCGGCACTCCTGTTTGTAACATACGTACCGCTCCCTGGGCGCGCTGGATTTTTTCTAGACCTTTTCGGCTAATCCCTGTTACCTTGTGAAAATGGCGCTGCATGGTCCGGCTGGACATAGCTTTTGGTTCACCCATCAGAACCGACGCGACCACGTCGTCACGCTTCAGTATACCCGCGCTTATCATGGCATCGGCGAGCAGTTCGGCCGTCTCGTAGGTGGGAAATTCAAACGCATGCTCCAGAAGTTCGAACCCCTCGGCCTTATTCGGCAGCATTATGGCCGCATCAAGAAGATCGTCACCGCGAATGCCCTTCAGATACGCACTGGCATTAAAGGAAATAACAACCGAGCTTGTTCCTGCCTGGTAAGGGACTTCCATCGGCACCGTCGCCTGCCCCGCGAGCATCATCGCCTGCGATCTGTCTGGTAACCGCAATAATAATAAATCCCAAGCACAATCCGGCGTTGCCGTATAGATTCCGTCTTCGATATTTTCCGTGTGCCACACCGTATCAATCAACGGATGGAGCGACTTTCTGCTTTCATGTTTTTGCGTCACGGCTTTTATTATACTGAGGCTAAAAACAAAACACCACGATGTAATGTCGTGGTGTTTTTCGAGAAAAACAAATTTACTTGATTGAGGTAATCTCGATCTTCGAGTATTTTTGGCGGTGACCGTTTTCTTTGTGAACACGCTTTTTTGATTTGTAGCGGATAACGCGGACTTTTTCGCCGGCAACTTTTTCGTCGACTACTTTAGCGGCTACTTTCACACCTTTTACTGTTGGGGTTCCGACGGTAGTTTTATCACCATCAATGACCAAGAGTGCGTCGAGTGCGAGCTCTTTTGTGCCTTCCTGGAGGAGGTCCACCAGAAGGGTCTCTTTTTCGGCTGCAATGTACTGCTTGCCGCCGATCTTAACGACTGCTTTCTTCATAAATTTCCTTTAAATTGTTAACCAATCCTGTTAAGTCTAACAGATACGGGCTTTCTTTTCAAGACTGCCCGCCCACGACCACGTTGTTGGCATGAAGCCATCCTGCCAGGTGGCCTCCGTCCAAATAAACGCCGCGGATAGGCAAAACGTTGATCACACCGCCTTGTTCGACATACTGGTTCATGGCATCAATAAGATAATATTCGCCGGAACTATGCTGCTTGACCTCGCCCGCCGCCCGAATCAGTGCGCTATCCATAACATACTTACTGATATTGATCAGCGTACTCGGTGCCGTCTCCGGGTCCGGATGTTCGACGATGCGGATATATTCCCCCTGGGCAGTCATCTCGACAACGCCGTACCGGTGCACCTCTTGCCTGCTCACTGGCGCGCAGAGCATGGCGCTTCCCCCGTCCGCCGTCGCTTCAATCAGGCGGGCTACCTCGCTGCTTCCATCCTCGTTATAGATAAAGTCATCACCCATCAGCACCACCGCGGACTCTCCATCAGGAATATATTTTGCCGCCAGTGCTACCGGGATCGCCGTCCCGTACTTGTCATTCGAAGCCTGCTCGATATAATGAAACATCACATTCGAATACGCCCGGTCAAGCGGATCCTTGCCGCGGCTTTGCAGATATTCATTAAGCGGCGCGTTCTCGCCATAGTACGCCTTGATCTGCTGGTTGAAGTCCTGATTGACGACAAAGAAAATCTCGTTCACCCCGGCTTGCACACAGTCTTCGACGACGTAATCCACGATCGGGCGGTTGCCGATCGGTAGCATACATTTCTCAATTGCTTTGGTGATAGGCAGGCGGCGCGTTCCCCACCCCGCCACGGGAATAATCGCTTTTGTAATCATTCTCCCAGTGTACTAGATCTGGCCGCCGGATTGGAATAATACAATGACGACGGCAATTCCCAGCAGCCCTCCTGCTTTGGCAATGCCATGATGTCGATAGAGGGTCGTTCTGAGTTTTCTAGGCAATCTCGATCGGTAAACATGGGCAACCGCTGCCACCCCAGCCGCCACTATAAGCACCGCCAGACTGCCCAGTACCGACGGCGGAAGAGTACGTATTGTCACACCCAACTGACTGATAGGACCGAGAGGTTGAGAAGGTGCTATTTCCGTCACTGCTCCGGTTGTCGCGCCTGCGGGCCGGCCATAGTGGGCGACAATTATCCTCGTCTTGCTGCCGTCTAGCTGTCCATCAATCACCGCAAAACCTACTTCGGTGTAAGCCCCGAGGACATTGGCGCGATGTTCGGGCGAGGCCATCCACGCCGCCACGACCGCGTCCGCCGCATAAAATCCTTTCGCCAGGTTTTCGCCGGCCGCTGCGTATTGATAGCCCACCTGTTTGAACCAGGTCCACGGCGTCACCCCGCTAGGAGAAGTGTGTGCCCAGTAGTGGGACGAGATCATATCCTGCGCCTTTAGCTCCGCCGCCTGCGCTAGCGCAGGGTTAAGTACCAAAGGCGGCTGCAGGCGCTCTTTTCGCGCCTCATTTGTCCGCGCTAGCAGTTCCTGGATTGAAACAGGGGCTCGCTCGCCGAGCACTCCCCCGGCGAAATTACCGGGTAAAAACTGAAGGCATAACACCAGACTGACGATAGCCACCAATCCATACCGCCGGACAAGGTGCGGACGATATTGGTTAGCCGCATGAGGAACAACCGCCAGGCGAAGATGACGATGGGCTTTTTTTAATGGCGACGATTTTTGTGTCTGTTTTGCCGTCACGGTATCTACAGTATATGAAATTTACCATTAAAAAGCTAATGGCTACAGCGCTTCTTCAGCCATATGTCGTTTTGCCAGACTGAACGTCCACCAGGCTCCGGCCGCTACTCCTCCGCCCAGTAACCACCAGTACCACAAAATCCCGAAGAGCCTCCACCCGGACTCGGTAGCTGCCACTGCTACTTTATCGGCTTGCCCTTCGGATGACTGCTCGTCCTGACTTCCGAGAACGTCGCTCGCTTCTTCGCTCCTTGTTTCCGGTACAGTCACCGGGACAACCGCCGCCGGCACAAAGAACGGATTACTCAGGTTTGCCGTCAAGCCGCCCGAAATCGCACTGTTGGCCGGAGGAACATACGCGCCAACCGCCAGCGACATAACGGAAAGGGGTGAGGATTTCGTGGTACTCGCATTTCCATAGTGATCCGTCGCCACTACAAAAATACTGTACGACCCTTGACTCAGCCCCTCTGTAAGCACATATCGCCACTGGCCGCCCGACAGTTGCGTGATTATATCCCTTGTCATTACCCTGTTCCCATCATTATCCTCCACGTAAAGGATCAGGCTGGCAATCGCCTCTTCCCCGGCCGCGCCCTGTAACTGAATTGGCGTGCTCGCCGTCGGATTTGGAGAGCTTGTCAGGTTCACCGTCACACCAGGAGGAGTATGGTCAATACTTATCGCAAGATCGACCACCGTGGAGGTATTTGAGGCATTATCTATCGCCCATACTCCGATGTAGTAGGATCCGCTTTCAAGTCCGGCGATATCGATAACACCCAGCTGCCCCGCTTCTACAGCCTGACTCCCCGAACCTTCGCGGCCTGGCAATGCATTTTTATCCTTATCAAGCAGTTGATAATGGTAGCTTTGGAGGCCGCTTCCGGAATCACCGACACTGCCTAAAAGCACAAGCTCTTCACCGCCGATGGTCTGCCCGAATACAGGAGAAGTGACAGTCACGGTGGGGGTCGTTTTATCAACGACTACGTCCACCTCCGCCTTAACACTGCTATTGCCGGTTTCGTCGGTTGCCCATACCGCTATGGTTATGGTGTGCACCCCTTCCGGCAATGCGCTCGTACTAACTTCCCCCCGGGCGATTACACTCACCCCGCCTTCTGGGTTAACCGACGGCTTACCTTCAGGCTTAAGTTGGGCGGTTTCCGTGCCATTGACGCTCATATGAAATGATTTGAGGTTCTTATTATCTGCAAACTGTGCCCTTGCCAGAATTTCCGCCCGGTCATTCCCGCCAAAAAACTCGCCAGCACCCGGCTGGAGCAGGGTCGCGGTGGGAGCTTGGCGGTCCGGTGTATTCGTTGACCCTTTTGTCGCTTCACCAGTGGTCCACGAAGGACCGCCGTCCGAAGTCCGAGAGGTCGTTAACTCGGCGCTTCCTGAAGCCGGAACAGGACCGTTCTCGGCATAGGCTACTTCATCAACAAGCATGCCCAACGTATCGTAAAGCTTGATGGTATCACCCGTCTTATTAAGATAATCGCTAAAATCAATCGCCCTGAATCCTTGAGGCGCGAGTGTCCCGTTAATAAGCTTCAGCTGCGTCGCACTGCTGTCACGCAGCGTCCAGTTAACCATCGTGACCGGCTGCTGGGTAGGATTGTATAACTCTACCCAGTCAGACGAGGTAAAGGAGCTGAATTCGTTGATCGTAACCTCATCAGCCCCTAGAGCGTGGACAGATGTATAGACATTAAGAGAAAGTGGGGTGGCAAAGCTAAACACAGCCAGAACGCACGCGATTATCTTGATTCGTAGCGTCGGTCTTGCCTTCAACTGTAGCGCCATATGCACCCCCTGCCCGCACCCTCACAGTGCTTTAGCTGCCTCTATTATAGCACATGCAAATGGAAAAACGCTGCCTTAAGCGCGTTGGATTTCGTCGATACGGTCATGATCCAGACCATAAAAGTGGGCGATCTCGTGCCACAGCGTCCGCTTGATCTGTTCAAAAAACTCCTCACTGTTTCCAGAGATCCGCATTAAAGGATATTTGAACAAAGTAATTTTATCCGGCAGTACAAAAGTGTATCCATTTCCCCGCTGTGTCAGGGGGATGCCCTCGTAAAGCCCGAGCAGCAAGTGGTTATCATCCAGCTTCATTTTCACCTTTTGTTCCTGGGTCGGTTCGTCGGCCTGCACAATTGCTACATTATCAAGACCCTTGATATATTCTTGCGGCAACTCATCCATCGCCCGCGTTATCAGGGTATCAAACTGCTCATCAGTTACATCAATCATATCTCTAATAATACTATATAAAGTATAGTAATGTTACTCTTCTTCGGTAAACTTAAACCAGTCCGGATCCTGCTGTAAGTCCGACGTTATTTCTTGCCAAGCATTTGAAAGCCGCTCGCCATCTATACTTTCTTCA
>JALRBM010000093.1 GCA_023257755.1 Candidatus Saccharimonadia bacterium
GGGCGTTTGCTTATTTTGGCTTTATTGATCTGGGACTTCCCCAGAGATTTGAGTTTGAAAAATTAGATCACGCCATTAGGTCCCAAATACCAAAGCACTATAACTACACCACCGAAAAAATTCACTTTCGGGATTCGCAGAATGAAACGCTAGTCGTGATTGCCCGCGATAAAGACGCCTATAGTATAGAGCAAAAAACCGATTCGGATATTATTCTTTTGTTAGACAAAACAGACAAGGAATATAAGGTGACTTATAAATTTCAGCCGACGAAACCCGAATACGGTCCTTTGCATGCTGTCTTTTTTGAGTACCAGGATGTTGGTGATGATCAAAGGGCAGACATTGTTATTGGCTGGTCGTATATCGGTGCGAGCTACAGCCCGCCCATGGTAGTGGCCGTTACTGCAGGAGAGGGAAGTGGCGTCGTTGCCTCAGGTGTTCCGCGACTTTCAAACTATACCTATCCCGAAGGATATAAAGATGAAATACTCGTCAATCGCTATGATCAGACCACTATCCCTACGCAAAATTTCTACTTCTTCCGTGTCAGAGACGGCGAGATCGTCACCGTAAAACGTGATGATGATGCCTGCAATGCGTGCGGGGAAGAACACGTTTATAATATTAATTTCTTCCGTTTGTCAGACGGAAAACTTCAAGAGTGGGGTTCCCCGCAGACCGGCATCAAAGGCTATCCTGGCCTAAAAGAAATATTGAAAGAGCGCGGGTATGAAATGGATATATAATTTGAATTAAGGTAGGGAGCTGGGTACTAAAAGAACTCCGCCTGGAGTTCCTTTGAAATTTCAATCATGGTCGGGGTGAAAGGACTCGAACCTTCGACCTCACGGTCCCAAACCGCGCGCGCTAGCCAACTGCGCCACACCCCGATAGTGCTACACTTCCAGTGATTATACTGTATTTATGTGGATATTTCCAGTGGTAAAAATCTATTGCCGGGGCCGTAAAAACCAGCTACTATATGGATGACGACTATGATACTAAAAAAGATATTCCAAAAAAAGCCACAACTTTGGCCGCTTGATAAACTAGACTATGGCATTCTTGCTGGCGGCTTGGCGGTGTACGCGGCGTTGGCATTCGCGACAATAACGAAGTTCTCTGTCTGGTTTGATGAGGCGTTCGGTGCCTACCTGATCAGGTTCGACTTTTGGCAAGTGACGACCTACACGGCTGCCGATGTCCATCCGCCGCTGTACTACTGGTTTTTAAAGCTGTGGAGTATGGTATTCGGTACGGGTGAGGTGGGACTTCGTTCGATGAGTATTTTCTTCGGCGGGGTGGCGATCATTTTCGCCTACCTTCTGGTGAAGCGTCTATTTGGCCGCAGGGCAGCCATCTTCAGTCTGCTGTTGATGGCACTTTCGCCAATGTTTATCCGTTACAGTCAGGAAATGCGCATGTACACGCTGGTTGCGGCGATTGTGATGTCGGCAACCTATGTGCTGACGCTGGCGATGGAAACGGGGAAGTGCAAGCTATGGATAGTATACGGAATCCTCATAAGCCTTGGGATGTGGACGCATTATTTTGCGGCGTTGGCCTGGCTGGCCCACTGGGTATGGCGGGCGTTTGTTGTCGGCACGACCGAAACACGAAAAGATTTCATCAGGAAATTCTTTAGCAAGGAGTGGATAATCGCTCATGCAGTTGCGATTGGCCTGTTTGCGGCGTGGGTTCCGGCGCTGATTTTTCAGCTGCTTAACGTGCAAATAAACGGCTTTTGGATTCCTCCTGTCACGCCGACGACTCTGCCAAATTACCTTACAAACGTCCTCTATTACCAAGATCAGGACACGGTTTACTCCTGGGTGACTCTATTCTTTATGATAACCCTCGCAGGCCTACTGATTGGTGCGGTATGGCTTTACCGTCGGCTAAACAACAAGGATCGTCAGTCGTTCGCGTTGATCGGAGCCTTGTCCTTTGTGCCGATCGTCCTCCTATTTTTAGCGTCAATGCCGCCGCTGCGTCCGTCATTCGTCGACCGGTATCTCATCCCGACGACTTTGGCGCTAATGTTATTTGCCGGCGTTATCCTTGCATTCGTCACCAAGGCTAAAAAGAAGCTCCTGCCGATAGGATTGACAGTGGTAACGATACTGTCGCTGGGCTTTGGGATCTATAATGTATATGAACTGGGTAACTATAACAAGAACTTACGAACTTCAAATAATACCCGGCAGGCTCTGGAAGTTGTCTGGGAGAAGGGAAGGAGCGGTGAGCCGATCATCACTGACGGGCCATGGGTATTTTACGAAGCAATCTTTTATACCTCTGATAAGCACCCTGTGTATTTCCCGGATGCCTCGACCGATTATAAGTACGGATCTCTTAATATGCTGCGTGAACATGATTACGGGAAGGTCAAAGACCTGAAGGAGTTTGGTCAAAAACATGATACGGTCTGGTACGTCAGCAGGTCAGGAAACGGTGCGGTCACACCGCCTGACAGTTCGTGGCGACAGTTACAGCAAATGACCGTGGGTGATCTTGTCAGCGGGCAACCCCTCTATAAAGTGACGCAGTACCAGACCCGTTAACGGGGGATAATGTTCATCAGTATCCGGTAGCGGATCATGAGGAGGATAAGGCCCAAGACCGTCGATGCTGCGATAAAATTGAATAGTACATCGCCTTTTTGAAACCAAATATGGACGAAGAAAATAAGGACGGCATGAACCGTGTATACATAAAGCGAGTTAGTGCCAAAGGGCAGTAGCAGCCAGCCGATAAAGCGCATGACGACGCCTTCGAATTTATGAAACAGATAGAACGCTGACCAGAACCAGGCAAGGAACATAAGCAGGCGGTAAATCGGTAACTGTTCCTTGTCAAAATAGTTAATGTATAGTTCGTAAGCCGAAAGAG
>JALRBM010000060.1 GCA_023257755.1 Candidatus Saccharimonadia bacterium
GTGTCCATTAAAACAACTGAACTCCATGGCCCGCTTCCGGCAGCGGCGGTGGTTGCCTCGATCCGCTTGGTTAAGCCACTTCCTGCCGTCCAGGTTGCCGTTTTGGTGCCGCTACTTGCACTCACATCACCAAATGCGCAGATAGCCCACATATCAGAGTCGATACTTTGAATTGAATGTGTCGTGTGGGTCGCCGTGCCACCTGTATCAACAGCGATAGCCGCATCAGTTACTCGCCACACCGCACCAGAGTAAACCGTAATAGCGACCGATGCTCGCACGGAGTTTGACCAAGGTATATTATTGACAGTTGCCCCCGCCTGAGCTGCGTAACCCACCGCAACGATAGTTGTTTGGTCACTTCCATTGTCAACTCGCCGCACGGGCCTGAGACCGCTAATGCCAAAAGCGCCTGGGTTTCCATTTGTAACTATCGCAGCCACAATCAGATCGCCGACTTGAGTGTTTGCCGGTAATGTATAGTTTATGCTGGTCGCAGCCGAGGTAAGGACGGCCGATGTCGTCCCTCTTACTCCAATCGTCCCGCCCGTCGCCACCCTGGTGTTACGCCAGATCGGTAATGAGCTTTGAGTGTTTGGTACCGCAATCGTATCTATAAATGCTGCGTTGCCAATAAACCATTGGCCATGCATACCTGATTCGGGTCGGTAATGTGTGTTATTTACGCCACCAGGCACAGTCCGAACGTCGCGCCAGGTTCCGGTATAGCTAACCGGATCATACTTCGTCGTCCCGTCAAAACCAGGTGTATCGTGGGTATCTTTGTAGCAGAATATCTTGCGACGATCAGTGTCGCTAGGATCAAAGCGGATTCTCCAAAGCGCGGTATTGGAACTAAGGAAGATAAGATTGGTTCCTAGGTCGCGCGCGTCCTCATAGGCGTCGCGAAGGTTGTCGGTCCAGTATTCACTGTGGCCCATCACGACAGCAGTTTTATATCTCGATGGAATAACGGGGTTTTTATCGATATCAGTTGACGTGCAGTAGGCAATATCATATCCATTACCTTCTAGGAAGTTTACAAGTGCCGCACTGGCATCCCAGTGAAATGTCGTCGAATTTGTCGATAAGGTCCCCATTGGTCGATCAAATGAAACCGAGTACGCCCTCGTCGCATTTGTTTGCAGAGGTGCTGTACCATAAAGATTGCGCCCGGTGAACCCACTATATGAACCTGCATCAGTTCGCGCCCCCCAGGCGTTATATGCTTGCCATGTAAAATCAGGTGTTGTAAGAAGTACCTGCGCTGCCTGAGATGGAGGAAGACTAGAGCGGACAACGAATATTCCCTGAGCCACATATGACGAATTGTCTGTGCGCCGCATATTATACAAATAGATACCCGGAGTCGCATCCGCCGGGATTGACCATGTTGCATTGGTACTCCACGCGCATTCCGTACCACCCTGAGCATTCACTGTCGGGGCCGGTTGCGAAGTTGCAGCGCCTGCGATAAGTGCTTTTCGTTTCGCGCCAAAAAGCACATACCCATAAAAGCCTTGGCGGAACACTTCAATATTAAAGCCTGTATTATTCGAATCAACTTTGAAGTTGACCGTTTGGCCAGGTGCGTATGTAATACTATCGGTATAGCCTGCAATATTAGCATTCGTCGTTACGCCAAACCATGTTCCCTGCTTCGAACCAGGAAGGGAGTTCTCCCGAGCTATATCATTTTGAAAAGGGCTGGAATACGTAGGAGTACCAGGTGTCAAGTCTTCGTAGGCCGCTGCTACATGCTGACTGGTGTTTGCAAAAAGCAATGATGACTTTGCATTGAAGACTCCAGCGCTTGGCTGATCTGATACCCCTATCATACTCCAATACCTCGTTCGCGCCGGATCGTTCTGGATAAATTCATTGGCGTACTGCTTGCCGGCCGGTTCAAGCCCAAAGTACTTACGCGCGGCACCCGGGTCGGTATCGCCTACGGTAAACATCGAGAAAATCACCGAAGCAGTTGAGGTGGTCATGGCCGACGTTGCCACTTGGCCGTCAGCGTCCGGCACTTGACCTCCGCCATCATTTCCTGAAGTAATAAAGTTACCAAGCGCTCCCGACGCAAAGACATAAATGCATCCATCAACATTCTCGGGACCGTTCAAGCTAATTTCGATGGTCGTTGTTCCTCCCGGGGAATCAACGATATCTTGAATAGCCACCTCCCTACTTGAGAGCGACTGAACACGCTTTGTAAAGTTTGCCCCGCCAACCCCAAGCTTGGCGGTGACAACGGCACCACCTCCCGCGACACAAACAATCTTTGAGCCCGCCTGAGTGGAGGGAATTGTCACATTAAACGGATTTGTGGCCGTTGAGGGGCTCTTGAAACGAGTTGCACTAAGAAGATTCGCCATTGATTCTCAAACTATACGGTCTTAGTTACTATCACCGAAACAGTCAGATCAGAGCCAGCCACCGTTGAACCGACCTGATCTATATCCACCGTTAAGTAGTCACCTGCAACAAGCGAGGTGACGTCAGGCGTCGCCCCGGGACCGCCGGCATTGGCCGAGGCGGCAATCGTGGGACGGTTGCCCTGGGTGGTGTAGATCGTCGTCCCGTTCTTATTGACGTCGACGATAATACTGGCACCGGTGGGGGCTGTTCCAACCATTAGCCTCGTGCCGACAATCGTATATGTTCCGTCAATCGGCAGGCGCTGTGCTCCGGTGGTTGCCGTCAGCACGCCCGTCTTAAAGAAAGAGGTCAAAGAGAATGTCAGCGTGTGCGTGTGGTTCCCCTGGGCGATCGTCCCGGAGGTGGTACCAAAGTTAGCCGAGATGGTCCGGTTCGCCGACAAGTCACCGCCACCAGTCAGACCCGTTCCGGCCGAGATGGTCGTGGCGGCGTTGGCCTTGGCAGCCAAGTCAGTCGTCAGATTAGTGATCTTGCTTTGTGAAATGCCCGTCGCTACTTTTGCATCGGTGACTGCGTTAGACGCAAGTTCGGTAGGGCCGACAGCATTCGCCACAATTTGGGCGTTAGAGGCTGTTCCAGAGAGATCACCGCCTAGCGCGGGATCAGAAGAGCCGGCATTACCCCACTCGAACCCGCCTGCAGCCGAGGTATTCCGGGTCAGTACCTGTCCGTTCGTACCGCTGCCGACGTTCAACTTGGCATTAGTAATAGAATTATCCTGGAGCTTTGCCGCTGAAATTGATCCGTCCTGCAGGGCCGACGTATCAACCGCCCCCGCTTTAATCGAACCGTCATTGTCATGGGCGACAGACAGATAGTCGTTGAGTACTTGGCCCCAAGTGCCGCTATCCGACCCCGGTACAGGCAGACGTGCCATACAGGAATGCTCCTTATGTTAGTTTTATCAAAATTATACCATGCTTATGGTCAAAAACTCTACGACTTTTTCAACATAACCGTAAAGGCTTCGGATGGAATATCCACCTTGCCAAAGCGTTTCATGCGCTTTTTGCCTTTTGCCTGCTTGGCAAGCAGCTTTTTCTTACGGGAAACATCGCCGCCATACAAATAGCCTGTCACGTCCTTTCGATACGCCGAGATATCAGCCCGGGCGATAAACTTGCCACCAATAGCCGCCTGCAGACTGACCTGGAAGTTCTGGCGGGGAATTACCTCCTTTAATTTATCGACGATTTCGCGGCCGAGACGCTGCGATTCGCTCCGATGAGCCATGATACTTAAAGCGTCGACCATCTCGCCGGACACGTAAAAATCAACACGGACCAAATCTTCGACTCGGTACGAATCAAGATCATAGTTGAAACTTCCATATAGAGATCCACCTCATTAACAACAGCTCCACCTTGTCTAAGAGCGTCAAGAACAGGTGCAGTTGCTTTGAAATAATCTTCCATCACAAAACCAGGAAGAATATTCAAGAAGGATCCGGATCTAAATCTACCCGCATCTTTTACAAGTAGGTAATGGAATAGATCCATTGCCATATCTGCATCATTATTGAATAACTCTACAAATGCATTCTGTAGTTTTTGAATTTGATCCTGACTAAGCTTAGTCCAGCTATTAGTGTCAATGTAGTCGATGCCCGAATTGTTACCAGACTCGCCTTGCTTAACTGTAAAGATGTAGTTATTCAACAGGTAGTTATCTGGATACTTAACTCTAAGCTGTTCTACCAGATCTACTACGCTTGACTTACCCTCTTGCTTATAAACCATTAGATTGTTTAAGGAAGCAAGTGCTCTAAGTCTACCTGTTTTTTTCAAATAATTTTTATATGCAAGTAGATCGAAGAAAGAAATGACATCTTTAGTTAGATCTTCTTCAAATTGTTTTCTTCTTGCTCCACGAGCATTAAGATTATTTTTTGTTTTTTCAATGAGGCGCTGTGCTCCAGTAGTAGATCTCTTAAACAC
>JALRBM010000086.1 GCA_023257755.1 Candidatus Saccharimonadia bacterium
CTGATCACTCCATCAGTGATCTGCCGGGGAATGTGGTGGGGAAGTACTTCCGGTGTCCGATCGACCTCTCTAGGAGGCGTGGTTGTTTCCGGTTCGTTATGCAAAACAGGAGCAAGATCTGATTGGTGAAAATCCATTCGATCACCATCGCTTAGTTCGGTGGTGGCCTCTCGTTCCGGGTTGCTGCTGGGGTATGTATTGTGGTTCATAGGCATCTAACAGTTCCCACCCGTTAGTGAATTTTAGACAGTGTTTGTCTTAAGAAAGCGCAAAAAGCGCGTGTGCATTCGCTGTTGTAGCTGCGGCTACTTCATCAACCGGTATACCTCTAATGGCGGCATGATGCTCGGCGACTTTGCCAACGAATGCCGGCTCATTCACTTTACCACGAAAAGGTGAGGGCGTCAAGAAAGGCGCATCGGTTTCTAGCAACATCCTGTCTAGCGGGATGTGGGTGAACATCTCCTGTTGTTCCCTATCTTTTGTGAAGGTACTAATACCGTTTACGCCAACGTATAATCCGCGCTTCAGGGCCTCCTCCATATGACGTTTCGTATCTGTAAAACTGTGTAGTTCGCCGCGCAGACCCGGGAAGTTGTCAAAAATAGGCCAGAAGTCATCGAACGCTTCGCGGACATGAAAGATAACCGGCAAATCAAGCCGCCGGGCAATATCAAGCTGGGCCTCCAGAGCGAGTAGCTGTACTTCGCGCGGACTGTGCGTATAAAAATAATCCAGCCCGATTTCACCGACCGCAACGACGTTCGTTTGGTGGGCCAGCCCGGCTATCTTACTCCATCCGTCCTTCGTATCATGCGGATGAACCCCGACCGAGGCATAAACATGCTGATGCTTAGCAGCAAAGGCGATTGCCTCGGCAGAACTTTGTTCGCTCGTCCCGACACATATCAGCTTTTCGACCCCCATGCCCAAAGCATGGTCAATTACCTCTTGCTGGTCGAGAGGGTAACTTGACTCATGAATGTGACAGTGGGTATCAATTAGCATTATTTAGGCGGTTTTCAATGTCCGCGGATCCTGGGTATGATTATAGATTTTCGGAAAGAGACCGCCCTCCCGCTCTAACGGAACAACCACTCCTGTACCGAAGGTACGCTGAATTGCGGCAGTAGTCGCAGGCATGAACGGCACAAGCTGATCGGCAATCTGCAACAGTGTTCCAACAGCGTGACCGAGTACTTCACCGAGGTGGGCCTCTGCCTCCGGATCGGATTCTCGTTTTTTAGCGATTTCCCAGGGTTTTACCATTTCAATATATTTATTCAGTGCGCGGACCGTCTCCCATACTTCATCAAGCGCCTGATTAAAATGCAGGCTGTTCATAGCGTCAAAATACGGTTTCATATCGTGATCCCCTTGTGGCGCATCACCGATCACCCCGCTTTGGTAGCGCGTCACCATGCTAGCAACACGGGACACTAGATTGCCCAGATCATTCCCAAGCTCCGTATTATAAGCAGTTTCAAATTTCTCCCACGTAAAGTCGCCGTCGTCCTGGGTTGGGATATGGCGGGCGAAGAAATAGCGGAAGGCATCCAGCCCGTATCCATCGATTATTTCATTAGGATCAACGACGTTTCCGACCGTCTTGCTCATCTTGGCGCCGCCGACGTTAACGTGCCCGTGGACAAGTAGTTTCTTTGGCAGCGGCAGGCCCAGGCCAAGCAACATTGCCGGCCAAATCCCGGCGTGGAAACGCAGGATATCCTTGCCAATGACCTGCACGTCGGCCGGCCAGTATTCCTGCCAACCCTCGCGGTCCGGATAACCCAGAACGGTAATATAGTTGGAAAGCGCATCAAGCCACACATACATGACCTGGTCAGGATCACCGGGCACCGAAACGCCCCATGAAAGATGCTTTTTTGGCCGCGATACGCTGACATCACGAATCCCGTCTTTGATGAGTTCCAGGAATTCGTTTTTGCGAGATTCCGGGACGATTTGCATGCGGTTCGTTTCGATAGCCTCTCGGATCTTGTCGGTAAAAGCGCTGGTTTTTAGGTAGTAGTTTTCCTCGGAGAGTTTTTCATACGGCGTTTGATGGTCAGGGCAAACACCATCAGTTGCTTGTACTTCCTTATCGGTGAAGAAAGCTTCGTGCCCCATGCAGTACCAGCCTTCGTATTTGTCCTTGTAGATATACGGCTGAAGCTGCTGCCAGATATATTGAACGGCAACTTTATGATGCGGCTCGGTGGTGC
>JALRBM010000057.1 GCA_023257755.1 Candidatus Saccharimonadia bacterium
ATGGAGTGATCAGACTTCGCGTTATCCGTAAGCGTGAGGCGATGGGCGATACTGCAAGTACACCGTGGGATACTTTTGAAGAGGTGACGCATGGCAAACGTGTTTAAAAAAGCAATGCGACTTCTGGTCGGTGATCCAAACCAGGTCAAATTGACGATGCCTAAAAACCGCCAGGTCAAGCAATTGACCGACCGCGAGCTTATCCAGCTGGAAAGCGAGATTGGATCCAAGCTATTCGGTGAAATTCCGGCCGGCCACCGGCGTGAGTTCTTTTGTCTCGATGAAAATACATGGATCTGGTACGAGGAGTGGATTGATCCGGCGACCAAAAAAAGTCACAGCGAAACGACCCGCTACGAGATTCATGACAACGGCATTTTGAAAGTCTTGGAAGGTGCCCGCTATACGTTTATCGAAGGTGTCGAACTTGATAACTTTGTCATGGCTACCCGTCTTTACTACGAACAAGTCGCACGTCAGGTCTACAATACAGATCCTTATACCGGCCAAAAACTGACCGTCGCCTTGTAATGCTATAATTAATACAGTAATGGACAAATCGGTGATCTATCTTGACCATGCTGCGGCGACTCCTTTGGATAGCCGTGTTCTAGAGGCGATGCAGCCGTATTTTTCTGATGCATTTTACAATCCCTCCAGCCCTTACGCGCCTGCACTGAACGTCAGGCGTGCCTACGACGCTGCAAAGCAAACGCTGGCCCAAACAATCGGCGGCCGCGGTGACGAGCTGGTAATGACGGCTGGGGCTACCGAGTCGATCAACCTGGCATTTACTAGCATCGGCGGCCATGTCGTTACGGCAAATATCGAGCATCACGCTGTTTTGCAAGTGGCAAAGCACCACGAGCATACGATCGTCGCGGCTGACGAGAAAGGAATCGTCACTGCCGAAGTTATCAAAGCGGCGATCACGCCGGCAACCCGTTTAGTCAGTATCGGTCTTGCCAACAACGAGCTCGGGACGATTCAACCGCTGCGCGATATAGCAACGGCGGTAAAGACTGAACGGACGAAGCGGCTTGAACGTGGCGACATGACGCCGATTTATCTTCATACCGACGCGTCGCAGGGCGCAGGATTAATCGACATTCACGTTTCCCGGCTGGGTGTCGACCTCTTGACGCTTAATGCCGGCAAAGTCTACGGTCCCAAGCAAGTGGGGCTGTTGTGGGCTGCGCCACACGTGCGCCTCGCGCCTCAAATTATGGGCGGCGGCCAGGAGCGGGGGCTGCGCAGTGGGACTGAAAACGTTGCGGGAACCGTTGGCTTTTCAAAAGCGATGGAGCTCGCTGATAAAAAACGCGGCAATGAAGTGAAACGCTTGCAGCAGCTTCGGGACAATCTTCAGAAAAAGCTTGCCGATGCTTTTCCTGACGCGGTGATTTCCGGACATCTGAAACGACGGTTGCCAGGGCATTTGCATATTTCTTTCCCTGGGATCGATGCCGAACGCATCGTGTTCGCGCTTGAAATGCGCGGCGTGTTGGTGGCGACGGGCAGCGCCTGCGCGGCTAATAAGGGAACACGGTCGCATGTATTGACGGCGATCGGCCTGGCGCCGGAAGTCGCAGACGGCAGTCTCCGCCTTACCCTAGGCCAGCTTTCGACTCAGGAAAATACAGATCAAGCGGCAGCCATTATCATTGAAGAAATAATCAAAGAACGTCAAAGAGCAAATGCATGAAGACGCTTGTCGCGATTATCGCAGCGCTTTTAGTCGTTATTATAGGTCTGAGTATTTATTTGGCGCCGAATGATCTAGTGAGTTGCGGCGAGGTGCCGGGTGAGGTTAAGCCCTGCCAAAAAGCCGACGCGATCGTTGCAGTAAGCGGCGGCGATACGCCAGCCCGTGTCCGCGAAGCGGTAGCGCTATATAAAAAGGGCTGGGCGCCAAAGCTTATTTTTTCAGGCGCGGCGCGGGATAAAACCGGCCCGAGCAATGCTGAAGCGATGCGGCGAACGGCCCGTTCGATTGGCGTCCCTGACACGGACATCATCACCGAGGAGTACAGTGAAACGACTAAGCAGAATGCCGAAAACACGCAGAATATCCTGCGTCGCAACCAGGTATCGTCGGTGATTGTCGTCACTTCTGCCTATCACCAGCGCCGTGCCGGATTAGAATTTAAAGCGCGGGCGGAAGGCGCGGTGGATGTGCGCAATCATCCAGTAGCTCGCGATAATCAATGGTCGGCCTGGTGGTGGTTGACGCCGACGGGATGGTATTTGGCTGTGGGCGAGTTCGTGAAAATTATCGCATTTTTCCTGGGAGGCAGTCGATGACAAAAGTATATGTTGGAATGAGTGGAGGGGTCGATTCAAGTCTGACGGCTGCGCTTTTAGTCGAGCAAGGGTATGATGTCACGGGCGTGTACATGAAAAACTGGACCCAGGATCTGCCCGGCATGAAATGCCCGTGGGCGGACGACCTGGCCGATGCCAAGCGTGTTGCGGTTCAGCTCGGAATTGATTTTAAAGTCTTTGATTTCGAGAACGAATATAAGCATAAAGTCGTCGATTATATGATCGACGAATACAAACTGGGCCGGACGCCAAACCCTGACATCATGTGTAATCAGGAAGTAAAATTCAAACTTTTCCTGGAGGCTGCGCTAGAGGATGGCGCCGATATGATCGCAACGGGCCACTACGCGCGAGTTGATAGTGGCAAGCTGAAGATGGCAGCAGATGAGAATAAGGATCAGACCTACTTCTTGTACCGCGTGACTGGCGAAGCGCTTCGTAAAACGCTTTTTCCGCTGGGTGAATTTACCAAGCCCGAAGTCAGGGAAATGGCAGAGGCCCGCGGGCTATTTACGGCTGGCAAAAAAGACAGCCAGGGGATTTGCTTCGTCGGCCAGATCGGTATCCGGGAATTTCTTACTCAGTATGTTGAACAAAAGCCGGGCGCCATAATCGACAAACATACCGGCAAGGTTTTGGGTCGTCACGACGGCGCGATCTTTTACACGCTCGGCCAGCGCCATGGGTTGGATCTAGGCGGCGGTCTGCCGTATTATGTCGTTGGCAAAAACATGGACAAGAATGAGGTCTACGTTACGACAGATCTCAACGATTCGGCGCTTTGGAGCGGTAACGTTGCACTAGAGTCCGTCCATTGGATTAACAGCCAGCCGGGGGAGGGTACGTACAAAATCCGCATTCGCCACCGGGCAGTACTTGAAGAGGCTACTCTTTTTTTTAAAGATAATGCGGTCAGGTTGGTGCTCGCTCACGAGCAGCGGGCGGTTGCCCCGGGACAATCCGTAGTAATTTACGATAATGATACGGTATTAGGGGGTGGAATTATCGCTTCAGCCGGCTCTCAGGTGTAATTTGTTATACTAGACAGTATTCAACTAAAGGAGTAACTATGGGTTTATTTGATGACTTGATGCAAAATGTACAGGATATACAGGAGTCTGTCGGTGGAAACGTGGAAGACCTGACAAACCAGGCGAGTGACTTGGGCGAGCAGGCGCAAAACGTAAAGGACAACATTCTTCCGGGTGAGGGGAGTGGCGAAGAGCAGCAATAAGCTGCTCTCTTTGTTCATCGAGATTACATCTGTTAAAATGGGCATATGAACGCCCAGCAAATCCGAACCGAATACCTAAAATTCTTTGAAGAGCGCGGCCACACTGTTATTCCGCGTGCCAAGCTTATCCCCTACAACGACCCAAGTACGCTTTTTACTGGCAGCGGCATGCAACCACTTATTCCGTATCTTTTGGGAGAGGAACATCCAGGTGGCGTTCGGCTTGTTGACAGTCAAACCTGCATTCGGGCGCAGGATATCGAAGAGGTCGGTGATAACACCCACACGACTTTCTTTGAAATGCTGGGAAACTGGAGCCTGGGCGACTACTTTAAGGAACAGCAAATCCGCTGGTTCTTTGAATTTTTGACCGAAAAGGTCGGGATTGATCCGAATAAGCTCTATGTTACGTGTTTCATTGGTGACGAGGCGAACGGCATTCCACGCGACGATGAGGCAGCGGCTATCTGGCAGCAGGTGTTCAAAGAAAAAGGAATCGAGGCCGGGATTGCCGAAATCGGCTCACAGGCCGACGGCGACAAACGTGGTATTAAACCAGGTGAACGCATCTTTTTCTATGATGATGGCGAAAACTGGTGGAGCCGAAATGGCGGCATCAAAACGACGCCGATCGGCGATCCATGCGGGCCTGATAGTGAAGTGTTTTATGACTTTGGCGAGCAAAACCACAACCCAGAGGCCGGCCTTTCACACCCAGCCAGCGATGGCGGCCGTTTCATGGAGATCGGCAACCAGGTCTTTATGCAGTACCGCCGAAACGATGACGGCAGCTTCTCGCCACTCGACAAGCAAAATGTCGATTATGGTGGAGGATTGGAGCGCATTGCCGCCGCTGCGATCGACAGTCCCGATGTTTACAAGATCAGCTTGCTTTGGCCGATTATCGAAAAGCTGGAAGCACTCTCCGGCAAGTCATACGAGGCGAATACCAATGCAATGCGTGTCATAGCCGATCACCTAAGGGGCGCGACGTTCCTTGCTGTTGACGGGGTAAAACCAAGCAACAAGGAACAAGGATACGTGATGCGACGTTTGCTTCGCCGCGCGATTCGGTTTGCGTTTGATCTTGGTATCGAGCAAAACTTTCTCGAAGGCGTCGTTCCCGTCATTGCCGATCTTTACGTCGAAGATTATCCAGAAGTAAAGGCCGCCCGTGACGAAGTCATTGCGGTGCTGGTAAAAGAAGAAAAAGCTTTCAGACAGACGCTTCGAAAAGGTCTCAAGCAGATGGAGCGATACACTCAGGGTGGACTGACCGGCGAGGAGCTCTTTACACTCTATGACACGTTTGGGTTTCCTGTTGAACTATCGACCGAGGAGGCATATAAGCGTGACATCGTCCTAAGTAAGGCGTGGCGTGAAGAATTCGATGCCAAAATGAAGCAGCAGCGCGAACGTTCACAGACGGCGGCAAAGGGGGTTTTCAAGGGTGGACTGGGTGGTCAGACGCTACAGCATAAAAAATACCACACTGCCACGCACCTCATGTACCAGGCGCTACGCGATGTCCTCGGCGACCATGTCGTGCAACACGGCAGTAATATCACCGAGGAGCGGCTTCGGTTTGATTTTTCGCACCCTGAAAAAGTAACTCTCGAACAGATCAAACAGGTCGAGGATATCGTTAACGAGCAGATCGCAAAGGATCTTAAGGTCAGTTATGCCGAATATCCTACGGAAGTAGCGCGCGGTGAAATGGGCGCGCTCGGCCAGTTTGGCGACCGTTATGGCGACACGGTGAAGGTCTATACGATGATCGCCGATAGCGAAGAAGAGCCATTCAGCTTTGAGATTTGCGGCGGTCCTCATGTCGATCATACCTTGCAACTCTTCGAAGATGGCAAAAAATTTAAGATCACTAAGGAAGAATCCTCAAGCGCCGGTATCCGCCGAATCAAGGCGATCCTTGCATAGGCGCTGCATTTTTGGGCATGAAACAAGCCGGGAGCATGGCTCGCCGGCTTTTAGTTTGCCCCCTTTGCGCTCACCGGTCATCGTTGCCAGCAAGCGCTTCTCGTTTCGCGTGATCATCACCATCTCCGCGTGCGGTTCTGGTGGATTTGGTAGCGCTGGTACACGCGCTTGCCCACGAGTATGAGGTTAATGACAATGAGACTCACCAGGGCAGTCACGAGCATGATGTCGATGGTCAACATCAGGAGGCCGAAGGCATCCAGGTAGCCAAGAACATCGAACATCTGACCTATGGCATTGCTCAGGGCGTCCAGGGCGATGAAGTCGATGACGATCACCGTGGCCTGAAACACATCATCCCGAACCCACTTCCAGATGCTGGGGCGGGTCGGACGCTTGATCCCCTGTTGCCTGAGGGCATGGACGGGGAGCGAGACGGCTGGCATGTACATTCTACTTCCCAGGGTTTAGGGGACGAAACTAATTAGTTATAACATATATAAAAAATAAAGTCAATTTATGGAGCGAGGCTGTCAATGCTCATGCTTAATGATATAATGGTACCACCTATGGTTTTTGAAAAATTACGCGCACGCTCACAAGCGAAAATAGATAACGACTATGTTGTTGCCTTGGATATCGGAACCGAATTCGTCAAGGCGTTGATTGCTAAACAGGTGGATGACCGTTTAGAGATCGTTGGCGTCGGCCGTGCCCGGCAGGAGTTAAGCGACATGCACAGCGGTGCTATTGCAGACATTTCAGGGGTGGTGCGCAACTGTGAAGAGGCGCTTTCCGAAGCCGAGGATCAAGCCGGCCTCCAGGCGAAACGCGCCGTTATCGGTATCGCTGGCGAGCTTGTAAAGGGCGTGACGAACACCATTCGCTACCGCCGTCCCCAGCCGGACCGTCCACTCGACGAGAACGAGATGGAATTTATCATCGAAAAGGTCCAGGAACGGGCGGCGTTAAAGGCACAAAAGCAAATCGCCCTGGAAACCGGCAACGAAGAGGTCGAAGTTAAATTGGTTAACAGCGCGCTCGTCAGTATTCACATTGATGGCTACAAGGTGTCAAACCCGATCGGATTTCAGGGACGCGATGTTGCCGTGCAGATTTATACGGCTTTTGCTCCAATGGTGCATATCGGGGCGCTTGAACGCGTTGCCGACGAGTTGGCGCTGGAGCTGGTTGCGGTTGCCGCCGAGCCATTTGCGGTCAGCCGGGCCGTGCTTGGCACGGATGCCAGCAGCAACTTTACCGCAATTTTAGCGGATATCGGCGGGGGTACCACTGACATCGCCGTCGTAAATGACGGCGGGGTAGAAGGAACCAAGATGTTCGGTATCGGTGGTCGCAGCTTCACGCGCACGATTGCCACCGAAATGAACCTTAGCTACAAGGATGCTGAAAAATTAAAGGTTAATATTGACAGTACGCAGATCAAGCCCACCGTCGCCAAAGAAGCGGAAAAGGCCGTCGACAAGACGCTTGAAGTATGGCTGGCGGGCGTAGAGCTTGCCTTAAGTGAATTCGACTCCGTTGACCATCTGCCGAATCGTATTCTCCTCTGTGGTGGTGGCGCGAGCCTGAAAAAACTTGTCGAGGCTCTGTCGGAACGTGATTGGTACAAGGATCTTCCGTTTACCAAGCGGCCCTCGGTCCATCATATTACGCCGGGCGAGGTCATCGGCGTCAGCGACACCACTGACCGCGCAAACGACCACACCTTTATTACCGCCATGGGGCTTCTCAGGGTGGGCTATGATACAATGGTGGGGAGTAGCGACAGCGATACTATCAAGGACAAGCTTAATAGAATCTTACGCATATAAACATGAACAAAGACGTTATTTACATCGATGTTGAAGACGACATCACCGCGATCATTGGCAAGGTCAAAGACGCCAAGGAAAAGATTGTCGCCCTTGTCCCGCCAAAGCGGATCGGCGTTTTACAAAGCGCCGTCAATCTGCGGCTTTTGACCCGGGCAGCCGAACAGAACAGCAAACGCCTCGTACTGATTACAAGTAATAGCGCCCTTGTTGCCCTTGCCGCCGCCGCAAAGGTACCTGTCGCAAAGACACTGCAAAGCAAGCCTGAACTTCCAGAAATCTCCGCGTTAGATGTCGATGACGGCGAGGATGTTATCGACGGATCACAGCTTCCGGTCGGTGAGCACGCCAAGACAGCTCCTGGTGCAGCGGTGGCTTCCTCAAGCCCGATTGATGACCTTCTTGGCGAGACCTCGCTTGACGATACCAAGCGGGCCACACCTCCGGGACCGGGGCAGACCCCGGCCAAACCAAAGGCTAAAAGCGGTATCAAAGTCCCAAACTTTAATCAGTTCCGTAAAAAACTCGTTTTTATCATCGCTGGCGCCGTGCTGCTCCTTGGCTTTTTGGTGTGGGCGATTTTCTTTGCTCCCCGCGCAACAGTAGTTATCTCTGCACGCACCAGCAATTCCTCTATCAATGACAAGGTCAGTCTTTCTACGAGTGGAAGCACGAGTATCGCCGGTAAAACGTTGGAAATGACAACGAAAGAAATCAAAAAGGACGTTTCGGTAGACTTTGACCCGACAGGCACAAAAGAAGTAGGGGAAAAAGCGACCGGAAAAATGAAACTGGACCGTACCTCCGTCTCAAGCAACCCCATCAGCGTCCCCGCCGGAACAAGCTTCAGTAGTGGCAATCTGACCTTTGTCAGTACCGAAAACGCTGTGCTCGCAGGCACAACTATTGGGCCAGGTGGCATCGTTCAGGATTCTGCAACGGTCAGTGTTCAGGCGACGGCGATTGGTGAGCAGTATAATTTGTCCGCCCGAAGCTACCAGTCGAACGTCAGCGGCTTTAGCGCCAATGGAACAGATATGGCCGGGGGGAGCAAGCGCCAGGCGAAAGTCGTCAGTAGCGAGGACGTTGAAAACGCCACCAACCAGCTTATTCAGCAACACACCGATACAATGAAAAAGGATCTGACAAAACAGTTTGAGGACGGCACGATAAAGGTCATTGACCAGACGTTCAGAGCTACTCCGTCGAGCATCACGTCGACCCCGGCTGCAGGGCAAGAGGCAGCAGGAAAAGCGAAGCTGACTGGTGCTATCGTCTTTAGCCTAAGTGGTGTGGAAAAGGCCGAGTACAACAAATACTTGGACGACTACTTTAAAAATCAGATTAAAGACCAAGAGGACCAGCGGGTGTATGACAATGGTGGTTCAAAACTAAGCTTTACGAATATAGCCCCTACGGACGCAGGGTTTACCGCTAATATCGTGACCAACGCCAAAATTGGACCAAAGATTAACGATGATGAAATCAAAAATCTGGCAAAAGGTAAGCGCTACGGAGAAGTCCAGGCCGCCCTTGAGGCAATTCAGGGAGTTGACGACGTCGACATAAAATTCTGGCCCTTCTGGGTTTCCGGCGTACCTGATGACACTAAGAAAATCACAATAGAATTCAAACTTAATGAGTAAAGTGAAGAACTTTCTCGCCCTCGATGTTGGCGAGCGGCGTATTGGTGTCGCGTCGGGAGATAGCGGGGTGCGGGTTGCTGTTCCGATTGACACGATAGAGGTGGATGGCGGCGAATTGGAAAAGATCGCCCGGCTTATTATTAATGAAAATACCGATGTCGTGGTAATAGGCTATCCTCGTAACCAATCCGGAGAGTCGACGGCGCAAACGGCCTATGTTGAGGATTTTGCGGTAAAATTAAAGGATATTGCTCCCGTGATTGTTTATCAGGACGAATCGCTTACAAGTGTCCTGGCCGAACAGCGTCTTAAAGAGTATAAAAAACCCTACACAAAGGCGGATATCGACGCCCAGGCGGCAGCGATTATTCTGCAGGATTATATGGAGACACGGTTATGAATGATATCCTTCCACCAAAGCGTCCCCAGACCCAACCTCAGCCTTCTATCCCTCAGGCTCCGACGCCAAAAAAGCCACAGATTCTCCTTGAAGAACCGGAGACTCACCCTCTTTTAGAAGCCCCGAAGCGCCGTTCAAATCTGAAAAAGCTCCTCATTATTGCGGCGGTCGTCTTGGCTTTGATTATAGCTGCCGTCATTGCTGCCGTAACCTGGTATCAGTTACAGCTTCAACCGGCGGACGAGGGTAATAAGCAAGTCACCCGGTTTACGATTCAACCAGGGAGCTCGCCCGATCAAATAGGAAAGCAACTAGAAGAAAAAAAGATCATTAGGAGCAGCTTGGCCTTCGATATCTATACTCGCCTATTAGGGGTAAGGGGTGCATTGAAGGCCGGCTCGTATAGCCTTTCTCCGTCGGAATCGACACCCCAAGTCGTCCAGCATCTCACGTCAGGCAAAGTTGATGAATTCTCGGTGACATTTCTACCTGGCGCTACACTCGCGGATCACAAGAAGGTACTGCTCGGAGCGGGGTATTCCGAAGCAAGTATCAACCAGGCTTTTGCGAAAACGTATGACCATCCTTTATTCGCCGACAAACCTGACGGAACTGACTTGGAAGGCTATATTTACGGAGAGACCTACAGTTTTGAAACAAGTGCATCAGTAGAGCAGATTCTTGCCCGAACATTTGATGAATTCTATGAAGTGATAAGCAGTCAGAACCTTGTCGAAAAATACCGCCAGCAAAATCTCAACCTCTACCAGGGCATTACGCTCGCCTCGATTATTCAGCGTGAAGTCTCCAGGGTTGATGACCAAAAACAGGTTGCCCAAGTATTTCTTAAGCGACTCGCCGACGGGATGCCGCTTGGGGCTGATGCAACCTTCGTTTATGGTGCTAAGAAACTCGGCGTTTCTCCGAGTGTTGATCTGGACTCCCCCTACAATACGCGTATTTACGCCGGTCTCCCCCCCGGACCTATCGCTTCTCCGGGAAAGACTGCCCTAGAGGCAGCTGGTAATCCGGCCGTGGGCGATTTCGTCTATTTTGTCTCTGGCGATGATGGAGTGACGCATTTTTCTTATACGCAGGAAGAGCATGAAGCAAAGACCCGCCAGTATTGCCATAAGAACTGCAGCCTTTTCTAGCACATAGTATGCGTAGTTGACAAAATTTGCATCTTATAAAATAAATTGACATACTTTGCAATAGCTGATACAATCAATATCAGCACATTTGTAGTTTCGTCTACTAGTGACAGTCTCAAGGACTGCCTATGCGAGTGGGAGTACGAAATGCAACTGAGCCTACCAAAAATGTCGCAAGGGCACCGAACTAATACATAATACAATCGGTCGACGTGTGCCTCTTTCTTACAACCAAGAAGGACAGAGTAAGGTAGACGCCTCTATAGTAATATGGACGGCAGGAGAACGATTATTAGTAATAATCAGCAAAGTATGGGCTCTGCCCATAGCACAACTGCGGAGTTGAAACAGCAGGTTTTCGCTCGTTATAGGGGTAAGTCCCGTCGCGCAAAAACCGCTATCAAGTCAACCACCATCGCAGCATACACTGGTGTTTTCTTGCTCGTTATTTCCCTGGTAGCCATCGGCTATCAACCCCCTCAAAAAGTCGATGCAGCCAACGCTGCCGAAGCGCCTGTTCTGTCGGCCCCAACTGCGACGCCCCAGCCTTCGGTTGACCAGCTTGTAGCGACGAATATCGCCGCCGGTATTGCCGAGCGCGCTGAGCTGCCAGTGGCAACGAATATTGCCAACCTGTCCGTATCGCTATCGGCGGAAAGCCAGCTGGCACAAAGCGACCTTAATGTCATTAGCAAGCCTCAGATCGTCCAGCCGGGTGCAAGCAGCCGCGAGATCAAGCAGCACACTGCCAAAGCCGGTGACACTGCGGTGACGATTGCTGGCCAGTATGGACTCACCCCCGAAACGGTTAAATGGGCAAATAATTTGACGTCTGACGCAATTGAAGCCGGGCGTACATTGATTATCCCTCCGGTGGACGGCATCGTCTACACTGTCAAGGCTGGCGACACCGTTGACTCTATTGCGAATAAATACCGTGCTGATAAAGCCCGCATCGTCGCCTTTAATGACCTCGAGCTTGGTGGGCTTACTCCTGACAAAAAGATTGTCATTCCTGCCGGTAGTCTTCCAGAAGAAGAGCGCCCTGGTTACGTTGCGCCACGGAACGCTTCACGCTTCGGTGCTTATAGTGGTGGCTATTCCACTGTCAATGCCCAAATTGCCCGTGCCTCTGCTGGAAACCGCTATGCTTTCGGTAACTGTACTTGGTATGCCTATGAGCGTCGGCAGCAGCTTGGTCGTCCGGTCGGAAGCTTCTGGGGTAATGCTGCTACCTGGGCAGGATACGCTCGAGCTGCCGGGTATAACGTCAATAATACTCCTGCCGTAGGAGCGGTCATGCAGAATGGCGGCGGATACGGTCACGTTGCCATCGTGGAGAGTGTTAATGCTGATGGAAGTATCACGATTAGTGAGATGAACTACGCAGGCAACTTCAACCGCGTCACAAGCCGGACGGTAAGCGCTGGCTCGGCAGCAGGTTTCACCTATATTCACTAGATTCTTACAAAAAGTCAAATCGCCTCTGTTCTTACAGGGGCGATTTTGCTATAATGACAACTACTATGTTCGTTGACACAGCCAAGGTTTCTATTCATGCGGGTAATGGCGGTAATGGCGTCGTCAGTTTTCGGCATGAAATTTATGTGGACAAGGGCGGTCCTGACGGGGGGGACGGCGGCAAGGGCGGAGACGTCGTCTTCGAGGCGAGCGAGAGTGAGAACACGCTGGTTGACTTTCGCTACAAGCCTGAATTAAAGGCCGAAAACGGTCGCCATGGGGCAAAACGTAACCAGCGTGGTAAATCCGGTGACAACCTTATTGTTAAAGTTCCGGTCGGGACTATTGTACGCCGCGATGGCGTTTTACTTGCGGATCTGAAGGAGAGCGGACAGCAAGCGGTTATTGCTAGAGGTGGCGATGGCGGCTTTGGAAATGCCCACTTTAAATCATCCGTGCGACAAACGCCTCGCATGGCAGAGCTTGGTGAGAGAGGAGAAGCCTTTGAAGCCGAGCTGGAACTGAAACTCCTTGCCGATGTTGGTCTGGTCGGTTTTCCTAACGCCGGGAAATCAACGTTCCTTTCCGTAGTTAGCAATGCCCGTCCAGAGATTGCCGATTA
>JALRBM010000090.1 GCA_023257755.1 Candidatus Saccharimonadia bacterium
GTTCAAGGAAATCGGTTACTTACAATTCCTCCGAGATGTTGGTAAGCATTTCAGCATGACACAGCTACTCGACCGCGATTTCGTGCAAAAAAGAATCGGCGAAGGCGGAGCAGGTATCAGCTATGCGGAGTTTAGCTATTCGCTGATCCAGGGATATGACTTCCTCTACCTTTACCGCGAAAAAGGAATCACCCTGCAAATCGCCGGAGCGGACCAGTGGGGAAACAGCATTTCCGGCGTGCAGTTGATTCGAAAACTCGAGGCCGGGGAGGCGCATATTTGGACGGCCCCGCTTATTATCAATAAGGCGACTGGGAAAAAGTTCGGCAAGTCCGAAGAAGGCTCGGTGTGGATTGATCCAGCCAAGACAAGCGCGTACAAGTTTTATCAGTTCTGGCTTAATGTTGATGACGAAGGGGCGGTCGATTACCTAAAAATCTATACGCTTCTCTCCAAGGAAGAAATTGAGACGCTTGCGGACGAACATTCGGCTAATCCCCGCACCCGAAAGGCACAGCATGTCCTAGCCCGTGAAGTGACGGCGCTTGTGCACGGTCTCGAGCGGTGCGCATCGGTGGAACGCGTGACGAAAGTTCTTTTTGACGGTGCGGAAGTCGGTCAGTTGACGGATGAGGACCTGGACGCACTCGCCAATGAAATTCCTACTGTCGATGCAGGACAAACCGTCGTAGAAGTACTTGTGAAGACGGATGTGTGTGCCAGCAACGGTGAGGCTAAACGCCTCATCGCAGGCGGTGCAGTTTCGGTAAATGGCCAGAAAATCGCCGACGATCAACCCCTTCATGAACTTGCCTTGATCAAAAAAGGTAAAAACAGCTTCATTCTCGTTCGTTAAAATTGTTATATAATAAAGACTCGACCTAACAACAAAGGAGGGGTATGTCTTTGACCGAAACGCTGACCCAGCACCTTTCTGGCAGTGCTGTTAAGAACATTACTGCGTGGCTGGAAGAGCCTAAATACAGCGAATACCGCAGTGAACTGATGGAAATGATTGAGGCGGAAAAGTGGCAGGAGCTTGAGGACTCTTTCTTTAAGGTGATCGAATTTGGCACGGCGGGTCGCCGCGGCACGACCGGGATCGGCTCGAACCGTATTAATAATGTTACTATCGGCGAATCTGCCCAGGCGCTCTGCATCTACGCCCGTTCATTTGATGACAAGGCGACCGACAAGGGAATCGTCATTGCCTGTGATACCAGACTGAGTTCACCGGAACTTAGCCGCTACGTTGCCAGAGTCTGTGCCGCGAACGGATTTAAGACGTATTTGTTTGACAATTTTCGCTCCACTCCTGAACTCAGTTTTGCAGTTCGGCACCTGGGGGCAATGACTGGAGTTGTCATCAGCGCAAGTCATAACCCGCCTGCCGATAATGGCTTTAAAGTATGCTGGACCGATGGTGGCCAACTTGTCGCGCCGCACGATAAAGGGGTACTAAAGGTTGCCGAAGAAATCAAAGAAATTCACGCGGTGGATTTTGATGAAGCGCTGCGCGCAGGAAAAATTAGCATTATCGGTGCAGAAGTTGACGGTGCATATGTAGCGGCTGCCAGCTCGCAGGCCGAGGGGATGGCGCGCGATCTTCAGATTGTTTATTCACCTCTCCACGGTGCGGGGCAAACCAACGTGCTGCCGGTGCTCCAAAAAGCTGGTTTTGTAAATATTTCTCTTGTCGAAGACCAGATGGTACCCGATGGCAGCTTTCCCACGATTGAAGGCGGCAAGCCAAATCCTGAAGAGAAAGTCGCAAACGATAGGGCGGTTGCCCAGCTTCTTGCGGAAGGCGCTGATATTGCCATCACGAATGACCCCGACGCAGATAGGATTGGGGTAATAGTTCGCCAGGGGGAGGAGGCCGAGTACCTGACGGGTAATCAGGCCGCGGTTCTTGCCACCGATTACTCGCTAAAGAAGCTGCAAGAGAAGGGTGTCCTCACCTCGAAGCATTATATTGCCAAAACTATCGTCACGACGGATATGCTAAAAGCTCTTGCTGACCACTACGGTGCAACGCTGTACGGTAACATGTTGATCGGATTTAAGTATATCGGTGAGCTGATCCTGAGTAAAGAATCGACTGACGAGACGTTCGTTATCGGCGGCGAGGAAAGTTACGGCCTATTAAAAGGTGACTATGCCCGTGACAAGGACGGCGCGACCGGTGCGCTTCCCCTCGCCGAGTACGCCGCCGAGTTGAAACAAGAGGGTAAGACGCTTTACGACAGGCTCCTCGAGCTTTATGCGGAGCATGGGCTTTATGTTGAAAAGCTTGCGAATGCTTATTTTATGGGGGCGAGTGGTTTTGAAACGATGCAAACGGTCATGGCCAAGCTTCGCGCTAATCCGCCCATAATGCTTGGCGGGCATCAAGTATCGGGCATCTCGGACTACCAGACTCTGGAACGTCGGGATATAGCTACAAATCAAGTGACAAGCATCGACTGTGTCCAAGGCAATGTCGTCGTACTAGAGTTCGACGGTGATGCCCGTCGCCGCGTGACGATCCGTCCCAGCGGGACGGAGCCTAAGCTGAAGTTTTATATCCAATGGTTCGAGGAGTCTACGGATACTGTCGCTATCCGCACTCAGTATAAGGATGTCGAAAGCCACCTTGAAAATCTTTCCAAAACCCTCGAGGGTACGTTGCTACAGTAACAAAGTATGAACCTTCTTTCGCCGCTTGAAAAGGTAAAAGGTGTCGGCCCAAAAACGGCTGAACAATTCAAGGCGGCCGGGCTTTTCACAGTGGGTGATCTGATCACTTTTTTACCACGTACTCATGAAGACTTTTCTGAAGTGGTGCCTATCCTCGACATTCACCCAGGCAAGGCCACAATCCGGGCGCGATGTGAAAAGATAAGCACTCGCCCCGTTAGGCGGGGCCTGCGTCTGACGACTGCTGTCCTGGCTGACAACACCGGCAAACTCCAGGCTATCTGGTTCAACCAGCCTTACCGGGAAACCCAGCTGAAAGGAGGAGAGGAGTTCTACTTTTCTGGAGAATTCGAATTCAATTACAATCGCTATCAGCTGACGAATCCCAGTGCCGAAAAAGTGAGTGATATGCCCGTACAGACGGACCGGCTGCTGCCCGTCTACCGGGCAATCAAGGGGTTAAAAAGCCAGCTGGTCAGAAAGATTCTTGCCGAACTGAGACCACTTATGACGATGCTCCCCGAGACGCTTCCTGCTGAAACGGTACGGGCCGAAAAATTAATGCCATATGCCGATGCTATTTTAGGGATGCACTTTCCAAAGACCACCGATGATATCAAGAAAGCACGGGAGCGACTGGCGTTTGAAGAGTTGTTTCAACTGCTCGTCGCGAGCCAACTGAACAGGCTGGCAAACGCCAAACTCACCGGCTGGCATATCCCGTTTGACCAGCCGGTCGTGGCGGCGTTTGTCCGTAAACTGCCGTTCGAACTGACGCGGGCACAGCGCCAGGCAGCCTGGGAAATTATTCAGGATTTTGAAAAGAAAACGCCGATGAACCGCCTTTTGCAGGGTGATGTCGGGTCAGGAAAAACCGTTGTGGCGGGATTGGCAGCCCGGCAGGCAGCGCACGGCGGGTTTCAGACGGCCTTGATGGCTCCAACCGAAATATTGGCATCCCAGCATGCTGAAACCTTACGGCAGTTACTCGAACCGTTCGGTGTCAGTGTCGGGCTGCTAACGGGCGGTGTGAAGGGTACGGCCCGTAAGGTGCTCTATGAGCAAATACAGAACGGTGGCGTTAACGTTGTCGTTGGGACCCATGCCCTTATTCAGCAAGGTGTTGTGTTTCATAAACTAGGGTTTGTCGTGATCGATGAACAGCACCGCTTTGGGGTGCAGCAGCGCCAGGAGTTATTGAAAAAATCAAAGCACATGCCGCACCTTCTTGCGATGACAGCAACCCCGATTCCCCGTAGTTTAGCGCTGACGGTGTACGGCGAGCTGGACGTCAGTATTTTAAATGAACTTCCCAAAAATCGAAAACCGATTGCTACTAGAATATGGTCGCCAAATAGCCGGCCGCAACTCTACCAGGCAATAGACGAAGAGATAGCCAAAGGACGACAGGCCTATGTTATCTGCAGCTTGATCGACGATAATCCCGACAATGAGGCGAAGAGTGTCCAGGCTGAATATAAAAGATTAAAAAACTCCGTTTTCAAGCATCGCAAAATCGGATTGCTGCACGGTCGGTTAAAGTCAGACGAAAAAGACGAGGTAATGACACGCTTTTCAGAGGGCAGTCTGGATATTCTGGTAAGTACAACCGTGGTTGAAGTAGGCGTGGATGTTCCGAATGCTACGGTGATGATGATCGAGGATGCCGACCGGTTCGGCCTTAGCCAGCTGCACCAGCTGCGCGGAAGGGTCGGCCGTTCATCGCACCAAAGTCATTGCTACTTAGTCATGAGTGATAGTTCAAAGCCGAGTGAGCGGCTGAAATATATCGAGCGTTCCAACGACGGATTCTATCTTGCCGAGGTTGACCTGCGCCTTCGTGGGCCTGGTGAGATCTACGGCCGCTCGCAGCATGGAGCGCTTAATCTTCAAATCGCCACGCTCTCCGACACAAAGTTGATCGCGAGGGCGCAGAAGCAGGCTAAATCTTTCGCCCGTCATCCTGAAAATCTGCTACAATATAAGCAATTGGCCGCGCAGGTGGAAAAATATCAGCGGCTGACAACCCTGAACTAACACTACATCATGTATTCTGGAACAACTTTTCGGACAAAGTCTGGCCGTATGATGGGCGTGCATCAAAAGATTGACCGCGTCGCTTTTCGCTATATTCAGAAAAAACTGAAGGCAAGAGCGGCCTTTCCTACGCTTCACCAAGTTCTTCATTTCGAAGGCTTGAACGGCCCCGACGGAGTCAAGCGCAAAAGTCCGGCTGTGGACGAGCCATGGCATTATATTGACCCGACTGATCCGAAAGACCGGGCAATCGTCGATATGATTAACGATCATATCTTCAATATGTCTGCAGCGTTAAGGGCTAAAAATGTCGAAAGAGCGGCTTTTGAGGCGGCATGGATGGCGCACGCTATCGTTGATGGCCTAACACCGGCGCACCATTACCCTCTGGAAGAAAAACTTGAGGAGCTTCGCGGAGGTGCTGGTCTTGAAACGCGTGTCTCCACAAAAGACAAGCTGGTGTTGCCGGGAAAAAATAGACGGCACCAACTAAGGAACAATTGGGAATATTGGGGGGCGAAGGGTGTGATGACTACCCATCTCGCCTTTGAACTGGGGGTTGCGACCACAATTGTTCCGCTTCGGTTTGACGACCATGCGCCTTTGCCTGATGAGTATAAGAAAGTGGCGACAGAAGGCTTTGAGCCCGTGTTTTACGCGATGCTTCACGAAATTGCCGACATGGATATGTATAAGGAATTCAGCCGGACGGGATGGACGCGAAAGATGGCTACCGAGACACGAGAGACGCTTATTCCGTTAATGATCAAGGCAGTGGCCCTTGCCTGGTATAGTGCTATCGTTCAATCGGAGAAATAGATGAATGTTCGGATTATAAGTGGCAGGTTCGGAGGGCGGAAGATTGACGCTCCTGATAACGACCGCACGCATCCCATGGGCGAGCGGATCCGTAACGCATTATTCAATAGTATTGGACAGGAGATAGCGGGCAAAGAGATACTGGATGTGTTTGCCGGTACGGGTTCAATAGGACTTGAAGCACTAAGTAGGGGCGCCCGTCACGTCACGTTTGTGGAGCGCGACCGCCTGGCCCAAAAGATACTCGCCAAAAATATTATCAGCCTTGGCGCTGAGGAGCAGACAGCAATCATCCGGACTTCGGCGGCGAACTGGCTCGCAACCAAAGCGGATGTGTCGTTTGATATTATCTTTGCCGATCCGCCGTATCATGATCCACAGTTTTCCACAGCTTCAAAATTATTTGGGCTATTAAAGCCGGGCGGTCTTATGGTATTATCACACCCAGGTAGGGGTGAGGTACCGACCAAAACCGGAGTTGTTGTGGTGGACAATCGTAGTTATGGAAACGCTTATCTCACCTTCTACCGCCGAGAAGACACCTAGGAGGTGTTTTTTATTTTAATGCAGTCAAGATTAGCGGCATTCCCGCCCAGGAACATCGTCCTAGGCGGGAACGGGCACATCTCACTCAGAAGGTGTTGGCGGAGGACAGGGCGGCGGCGTGCGCGGCACGACCGGACTTTCAGGGGTCGTTCCCCGTCCTGGAGTATGAAATAACACCATAGAAAAAGGCCGTCATTTAGACAGCCTTTTTCTATGGTACGCGAGAGAGGACTTGAACCTCCACGCCCCGAAGGGCACTAGCACCTGAAGCTAGCGCGTCTACCAATTCCGCCACATCCGCATGCCAATAGTATCATATCATGCAACAGGGGTGTAGGCAATGATAAATACTTATTTTAATA
>JALRBM010000077.1 GCA_023257755.1 Candidatus Saccharimonadia bacterium
TTAATGGACACCAACGGCTCTGTTAGCCAGGGGGTGCACCAGTATTCAGCTACGGCAGAGTTCGCTAATGCTCATGCGTCTGCGTTCATCATGTACCTCTCACCCGGAACTCCATTATATCCTCGTACTATTGGTACGGAATGGGATTACGTTAAGCCCGATGAAGCATCAACACCAAAGAACATGGTGATGGTATCCGAACAAGTCCTCTCTATTGTCGGCCAGCAATCAAATTATGCAGGTAATGACTACGCCGGAGATGCGGTGCATAAGTTTGGCATGTCGCTCTATCGGGCGGAGTCGGGTGCATTAGTATTCAACTCCGGCTCCTGGCGGTTTCCTTTAGGGTTAAGCCGTTTCCGGCTTGCGAATTATGACGTGGTTGAAGGCGTAGATGTGGCAATGCAACAAGCAGTAATTAACCTCTTAAAAGATATGGGTATAGCCCCCACAACATTACTCTCGACTCTCGAAAATGCAGACAGCACCCCTCTTGTTGATCCCGGCCCTGCTGCCACTGCGGCCGACTACGGATTGACCATCCCAACGCCACCTGTCTACGAATCATTATTCGCCTCATCAGGCGAACCTATATCAACCAATCTGACAGATAATGTCGATTATACTCTGGGAACTGTTTTCAGCTCTAGCGGCAATGGGCAGGTTCATGGCATCCGGTGGTTCTTCCCGGACTCACTGCCAAACGATCATGTCATTGGTGTGCTGTATGCCTGGGGCAGTAATTCAGCCGGGACGGAGCTTGCACGAGTGACCTTCCTGAATCCTCAGTCAGGCTGGAATCAGGCGCTATTCACCACACCTGTTTCGATCACGGCTAGTACGCGATATGTTGCTGCTGTATGGACGCGGGATCGGTATGTGCGAACGGCTGGGCAATTTGCTTCTGGTGCGGTTGCGAGCGGCAGTCTCACCGCACCTCAAACAGGCGGCGTTGAAAATGGGAAGCGCTTAAGCGGTGCCGGTTCGGTAGCATACCCATCGGCAACAAATGGTGGTGACGGCTACTTGGCGGACGTGCTCTACACCGGCGGAGGGGTAATAGCGCTCGAGGGTTGGGGAATCCCGATCAACTAGTATATGTAGTATGTGTGTGATATAGTTTGCCCATGAAAGATGAGCGACCCATTCTTCGTCACAAGCAGGCATTCGAAACTGCACTAAAAAATTACGAAGTTTCCGTACATGGTGCAAATGTCCTTGCGGCGACCCCCTTTGTTGCTATGAGTAGTGTTTCTGGTGGTGGGCGTAATACGGTAATTAAAAAGTTGATAGAAAAATACGACTACGTCTTTGTTGTATCGGATACGACGAGGCCTCCCAAGTTTCGTGATGGCAGTATGGAACAAAACGGGATTAATTACTATTTTCGTAAAGAAGAGGACATGTTAAAGGATATCCAGTCGGGTGAGTTCATCGAGGCTGAAATTATCCATAACCAGCAGGTGTCGGGAACGAGTATCCGGGAAATCGAACGAGCCGTTGCAACCGGCAAAATTCCCATCCATGATTTCGAGTATGGCGGGATAAAAAACGTTGTTAAGGCCAAGGCCGACGCTGTCATTATAGGACTGGTGCCGCCTAGTTACGAGGTGTGGATTCAACGCCTTAATTCGCGCGAGACGCTGCATGAAGCAGAATTTCATAATAGGCTTGTCACTGCAGAAAAGGTGCTGGAGAATATGCTTACTCATGACTATTTTCGACTCGTCGTCAATGACTCGACGGATCAATGCGCCGAGGATATTCATGCTATTGTGACAAGTGGTCACTACACGAACGAAATGATTGCTAAGGGACGGGAAATTGCAAAAGCTCTACTAGACAGAGTAAGGCAAGAGCTTCAAAAACAGGTCTAGCACTCAATTGCAAAGAGTGCCAAATCACGCTACAATAAATGTATGACCGAGAGACAGGCCAAAATCCTTGCCGCTATTATCGAGCAGTACGCCGAAGTCGCTGCCCCGGTTGGCAGTGTAATGCTTGCCAAGCTGTTCGGTGTTTCCAGCGCGACGATTCGGAGTGAGATGGCGCGTCTGGAAGAAATGGGCTTGATCGCCCAGCCGCACACCAGCGCCGGGCGGGTCCCCACCGACAAGGGCTACCGCCTCTTCGTCGACCGGCTCTCGGCGGTCAAGCCGCTGTCGGCCGCCGAGCGCAAGGCCATCGAGAAGTTCCTCGACGGCGCGGTCGACCTGCACGACGTGCTCGGCCGCACGGTGCGGCTGCTGGCC
>JALRBM010000087.1 GCA_023257755.1 Candidatus Saccharimonadia bacterium
ACCTTGACTTTGCCGATGTAAAGGCTGTGATGAGCAATGCCGGCTCGGCACTGATGGGTATCGGACGTGCCAGCGGGGATGACCGCGCTGCCCAGGCTGCCCAGCAGGCTATTGAATCGCCGCTGATCGAGGTCTCGATTGACGGTGCCAAGGGTGTGCTGTTCAACGTGACTGGCGGTTACGACATGTCGATGTCGGAAATCCAGGAAGCTGCCGAGATCATTACCAGCGCTGTTTCGCCGGATGCTAATATTATTTTCGGTGCGACGCTGAAGCCTGATCTTGAGGATGAACTCATCATTACTGTGATTGCGACCGGGTTTGATAGTGCCTACTTCCACGAACAAGCTGCCCAGCTGGAGCCTGCGACGATTGCTCCGCAAGTAACAGAAGATGCGATCGAAGCGGTTAATATGGATCTTGACCAGAGCGACGCGGCGGCTACTTTTGCCGAAGAACCAACTCACGATATCTGGAACACTCCCGTCGAAGAAGACGATGAATCTGACACTCCCGCGTTCCTGCGGCGTCGAAAAAAGAACAAGGAAAAGGAATCTTAAGAGGCACGTGATCAATGAGCACTCATTATAAAATCGGTGATAGCCGGGTTATTGAGTCACGCGAATCGGCGGATGGTATGACAATCCGCCGCCGCCGTGAATCGCTGGACGGCAAACACCGGTTTACAACTTACGAGCGGATAGAGCGGCCGAACCTTACGGTGATTAAAAAGGATAATTCGCGCGAACTTTTTGACCGTGACAAACTGGCATCGGCGGTAAAACGCTCTGTCGGCAAGTTCTTTTCCTCAGAAGTCGAGGTCGAAGAGATCATAAACGAAGTCGAGAATGCACTATACGAACTAGGCGAGAGCGAAGTGCATTCACGCCAGATCGGGGATATGGTGCTCGATAAACTGGCGGAGCGGAACGAAGTAGCCTATGTCCGGTTTGCCAGTGTGTATCACGAATTTAAGACGCTGGATGAGTTCGAGGAAATCCTAAAACAAAGGCGCCGTAAAAAGTAAATGCGAGTCGTCGTCATTTACAAGGACGCCAGCGATCATGCGCGTGAAGTAACCGACTACTTGCGCGATTTTACGCGTCAAACTGGCCGCGAGCTTGAATCTCTCGACCCCGACAGCCGCGAAGGTCTCGACTTTTGCCGGGTGTACGATATCGTGGAGTATCCTTCGATCATCGCCCTTGACGATCAGGGTCAACTGCAAAATCTATGGCGCGGACGTCCACTTCCGACTATCAGCGAGGTGAGCTACTATGTTTAATTTTTTTGGTAAAAAAAAGCACATGGAGCGCTCGAATAAGTGGATATTTGGCACAATGCTGGCTTTCGGTATCGTGGGATTAATCGCCAGTTTTATTTTAGCGGTAGAAAAGATCCACCTCCTCCAAAACCCAGAAGCAGTATTATCGTGCAGCTTTAATCTGGTCGTTAATTGTTCCACCGTGATGCAGACCTGGCAGTCATCGCTCTTTGGGTTTCCGAATATGTATATCGGTTTGATGGCGTATCCGGTCGTCATTACCGTGGCGGTATCCGGTCTGATGGGTGTCAGATTTCCACGGGCGTTTTTGATCGCGGCGAATAGTTGCTATCTCCTGGGAGCAATCTTTGCGTACTGGCTGCTCTTCCAGAGCGTGTATGTGATCGAAGTGCTGTGTCCATGGTGCCTGATCGTCACGTTTGCAACGACGATACTGCTGGCGACGATTACTCATTACAATCTTCGTGAAAATACGTTTAACTTTAGTAAATCTGCTAACAAAGTAGTTCAAAAATACCTGGAAAAAGATATCAGCAAGCTAATAACGGCCAGCTGGATCGTCATTATGATCGCTCTTATCCTCGTTAAGTTCGGTGAAAGTCTGTTTGCCTAATGAGCGGCGAACTTGTTTCACGCACTGGGGCCGAACTCGAACCTGGCAACGAAGAGGATTCACAGCCTGAGCTGAATCTGGAGAGAATTCTTGATACTCTTTTTCATGTCAAAGACCGCTATGGCATCGATCTTGAAGAGGAAGACCTTAGAGAAATGCTCGGCGAAGATGACAATGACTTTCTAGGGAACCTGGCAACCCTTGCCACCATGTATGATATTGATTATGAAGATTTCTTTATAGAGATCGGAGTTCCGGCGCACTATGTCTTCGAACTTCGCGAGCAGCTTGAAATCACGGACGGAACAGAGTAAACTGTAGGAAACACCTTCTAATTATTAGAAGTGAGCGGCTATCACCCGCGAATGTTCCGGGAAGAAAGGTGATCCGAGTAGACCCCGGCGCTGCACCTGGCGTCACGAGTGGCAAATAAGCGCTAAAAAGAATTCCTTTTTAGAAACTGGATGGTACCGTCCGCCTGTGCGGATTCCAGTGTCTAACAAGGGATTTTTTTATTATTTAAGGAGTAATGTAATGAAGTTTAAATCAGGCACCCGCAGGCGGGCGATCGAGTACGAAAAAGCCCTCGTTGAGTATTGGAAGCAGAACGAGACATTTGAAAAGTCGATCGAGCAGCGGCCGAAAGACGATTCGTATGTATTTTATGACGGGCCGCCGTTTATCACTGGCGTCCCTCATCACGGAACGCTTCTCAGTTCCATCGTGAAAGATGCCGTGCCGCGTTACCATACGATGAAAGGGAAGCGTGTCGAGCGCGTGTGGGGCTGGGATACGCACGGCCTTCCGGCCGAGAACTTCGTCGAGAAAAAGCTCGGGATTACCGACCGTCATGACATCGGGACAAAAATCAGCCTGGCCGAATACATTACTACCGCCCGTGAAAGCATGATCCAGACGGGCGACCTATGGGAGGGTACGATTGATCGTATCGGCCGTTGGGTTGATTTTAAGGGTGCCTATAAAACCATGGACAAGGACTACATGGAGAGTGTTTGGTGGGCGTTTAAGACCCTCTATGAAAAGGGCAAGATTTATGAGGGCGAGCGCGTCCTGATGTACGACACCAAATGGGCAACGCCGCTCTCAAAAGCCGAGGTGACGATGGATGCTGGCGCCTACCAGGTAGTGACTGATCCGAGCGTGTATGTCAAGTTCAAGCTTTGGACGCGCGAACGGGAAGACCACGAACTCGACGAGCCGAGACCAACCTATCTTTTGGCTTGGACGACGACGCCCTGGACATTGCCCGGCAATACAGCACTCGCGGTGAATAAAGATTTTGACTATGTCGAGGTCGAGCTTGACGGTGAATACCTTATCGTTGCGAAAGACCTTGTTGAAAAGATATTCACCGACGAGAAGCATCGCCCCCTTGGCTACCGGGTCGTGCGCGAATTAAAGGGAAGCGAGCTGATTGGCGAGGCGTATGAACCGCTCCTTGGGGTGGATCGCGGCGAAAACGCACACCGCGTTTGGGCGGCCGACTATGTGACGACTGATTCGGGTACGGGAATTGTTCATCTTGCGCCGGCGTATGGTGAAGAGGACTTCGAGTTGGCGCAGCGCGAAGGTATCCCCGTTGTGCACGTGCTTGATGAATACGGCAAATACACCGAGGGCGAATGGGAAGGCTTGGATGTCTGGGAGACGAACAAAACGATTGCTAAAAGCCTGAAAGAGCGTGGCGTCGTCTGGAAAATCGACTATATCCAGCACGAATATCCGCACAATCTTCGTAATGGTAACCGTCTGATGTATCGGGCACACCCCAGCTGGTTCATGGACATTGAAAACCAGCGGACCGAAATGCTGGAGCAAAACACCGAACACATAAATTGGTTCCCGGCGCATATCAAGCACGGTCGCTTTGAAAAAACGGTCCAGCAGGCGCCCGACTGGAACTTGTCTCGTGACCGCTTTTGGGCGACGGCGATGCCGGTATGGAAAGGCATCGACGAACATGGCAAAGAGCATGTCAAGGTTGTCGGCAGCTACGCTGAACTAAAAGAACTCAGCGGTGTGGAGCTAGAGGATTATCACCGCCCCTGGGTGGATGATATCGAATTTGATCTGGACGGTGTTCACTACAAACGCATCGACAAGGTTATCGACTGCTGGTTTGAAAGCGGCAGTATGCCGTTTGCGCAGTTCCACTATCCGTTCGAAAATAAAGAGAAGTTCGAGCAAAACTTTCCCGGTGATTTCATTGTCGAATACGTCGGGCAGGTGCGGGCGTGGTTTTACTATGTCCACGCGGTGAACGTCGGCTTGTTCGGCCGAAATGCGTTCAAGAACGTCATTACGACGGGGACGCTTGCGGGGAACGACGGGCGCAAGATGAGCAAAAGCTTCGGTAACTTTACCGACCCGAACGAGCTGATGGATAAGTTCTCGGCCGATAGTCTGCGCTTCCTGCTGCTTGGGTCGCCAGTACTAAACGGCGAAGACTTCGCCTTGATCGACAAGGACGTCAGCGACGTCGCCCGCAAGCTCGGCATGATTTGGAACATGTACGACTTCTTTACGATGTACGCCGAGGTTGACGGCTGGGAGTGGGACGGAAGCCTGCAGGATCCGTCGGAAGATTTGGAAAATCCTTTGGATATCTGGATTGTCAGCCGCGTTCACGAGCTTAACCGGGAAATAGAAACGCACATGGATGGTTATGATATCCCGAGTGCCGTCAAACCGATCCTGCCGTTTCTCGATGATGCTAGCAACTGGTACGTGCGCCGTTCGCGCCGCCGTTTCTGGAAAAGCGGGGATGACCGCGACAAGAACGATGCCTACCGGACGCTTCACTATGTTCTGACACATCTTGCCCAGGTGATGGCGCCATTTACGCCGTTTTTGGCCGAGGAGCTCTACCAAAAGCTGACGGGCGGTGAAAGCGTCCATCTGTTAGATTGGCCGAAGGCTGGACGGGTGAATGAGCTTGCGATCGACCGGATGGGCTTCGTCCGCGATGTGATTAACGATGTGCTTGCCCAGCGGGCGGCAGCTGGTATAAAAGTGCGCCAGCCGCTCCGCAGCGCGACGGTGTACGGGGCGACTGAAACCTGGACCGCACCACAGAGTGACTCTGACGCGATCTATTCGGATATACTGATGGAAGAATTGAACCTCAAAGGGGTGGCGTTCGACAAGGCGGGTGAATACCGCGTGGAGCTTGACCTGGAAATTACCGCGGATCTAAAGCGCGAAGGACTTATGCGCGAGGTGATTCGCCACATCCAAAGCGCCCGCAAGCAAGCAGGTCTGAACGTTGATGATCGTATCGTACTGAGCCTTTCGACAGAGGAGAAGGAGCTGCAAGAAGCGATTGCAGAGTATGAGCAGACAATTACAGCTGAGACGCTCGTGGCCCAGCTTGGGAACGGTGAGTATACTTATACTGAGTCGGTAAGGGTCGAGGGCGCTTCGCTGATTATTTCTTTGCAAAAGGCATAAAAGAAGAGAATTGAACAAGGCCCCGGCTCGTGATGAGCGGGGCCTTGTTCCGGGAAGGGTCGGCAGAGATCGCGGCTACCGCGGTTTACCAGATGGACCTGCGTTTGGCTCCTGCGGCGATGGTGGAGAAGACGATGACGTCGTACAGCACGTGGGCGATGATCGCCACGAGGATGCCGTAGTTGAACGTCAGGTAGAACATCACCATCCCGAAGAACCACGAGTTGACCAGGCCGATCAACCCCAGGTACGCGTGGACGTCACGGAAGGCGATGCTTGCCGAGACGATGGCGGCGCCAACC
>JALRBM010000054.1 GCA_023257755.1 Candidatus Saccharimonadia bacterium
ATATATCGCTGACATCGACAAACTCCGCGCGGCTCGCCAGGCACTGCTTTGTGCCGTAAAAGGTGAGGCGCGCGAGGAGCTTACTATTGCCCGGCCCCGGCTTGATTTTGGGGCGATGCGATACTCGGCCGAACAAGAGCGGCTTGTCCCTATCGACCCTAGCAAGGTATAATAGATCGTGATGTACTATCTGTTCAGCCATTCACATACGTTGCCGAAGCGGATCGGATAGTTTTCTTATAAGAGAATGCCGGTCTGCTCCGGCGTTTTTAAAATAGTAATAAGTAACTATTATATAAGGCACACTGTATGACAAAGAAAACACGCTTATCCTTGCAAACTGACGCAAAAAATGCAACAATTACCCCTATGAGTACGTTATCCTCCCAGGCCTACAAAGGCACGCGTGACTACTACCCGGCGGACAAAAGAGTACAAAATTACATCTTTGATGTCTGGCGGCGCGTCGTCATGAGGTATGGATACGAAGAAATCGGTGCGCCGATGCTTGAACCTCTGGAGGTTTATACGGCCAAGTCCGGACAAGAACTGGCCCACGAACAGACATACACCTTTACCGACAGAGGGGATCGGTCGGTGGCTATTCGTCCTGAAATGACGCCGAGTGTCAGCCGCATGATTGCGGCCAGGCGCCAGGAGCTGCCCTACCCGGCACGCTGGTTCTCTATTGCTAATTTTATGCGTTACGAACGCCCGCAACGTGGCCGCGAACGGGAGTTCTGGCAGCTGAACGCTGATATTTTTGGTGCTGAAGGTGCACTTGCCGAAGCTGAAATAATCACGCTTGGGGCGGAAATCCTTAAAGAGTTCGGCGCTAAAGATGATATGTATGTCATCAAGGTGAATAACCGTAAACTCATCAACTTTATGATGGCGCAGTACCTCGGACTGGATGCCGTTCAGGCGCAGTTGATGATCCGTTTGTTTGACCGTAAGGATAAAATCAGTAACGAAGATTTCCGCGACCAGGCAATCGATATCTTTGGCGATCAGGCGGCGCCGTCGGGACTGGCCAAGATATCCGCTCTTCTGTCAGCCAAAAGTATGGGTGAGCTACCGGCCGAGATCCGGGAAAGCGGAGCGGTCAAAGAAGTCCAAGAGCTCTTCACCTTACTTGAGCGTGCTGGAATCAAAAACGCTATTTTTGACATTACCCTTATGCGGGGCTTCGACTATTACACTGGAACGGTGTTTGAGTTTTTTGACATGCACCCTGAAAACAAACGGGCGCTTTACGGTGGCGGTCGCTACGACGGCCTTGTCGGCCTCTTTGGTGCCGAGCCAATCTCTGCCGTTGGATTTGCCCCGGGCTATACGATGACCGAGTTGTTTCTTGAGGCGCACGATCTGATGCCCAAGCTCTCGTCGACAACCGAAGTATATGTCGTCGTGCTTGGCGAAGCACTGAAGGGTGCGATGGAATTTGCCGGAAAGCTTCGGGAAGAAGGTGTTAATGTCGAACTGGACATTACGGGCCGCAAACTCGATAAGCAACTGAAGACCGCAATTAAAAAGGAAGTTCCATTCATGGTTTTTGTAGGCGAAGAAGAGCTAAAGACTGAAGTCTATCCATTCAAAGATACGGCTTCATCCGAAGAGCAGAAGCTGAGTTTCGAGCGCATCGTCACCAGCGTCAAAGACCGTCGTCGAGGACGTAAAGACGAGCTTGACGATTTCTTTGAGTAGGCCGCACCAGCGGTCGTGATGGATAAGCCGGTGGCTAGTCTGGTATTATGACACTATGAATGCCGAGTCTCGCCGTGTGCAGCGTACCTATCTTACACTCCTGCTGTTTAATACGCTGGCCGCTTCGCTTATCTGGGGGATCAATACGATATTCTTGCTCGACGCAGGGCTTAGTAATTTCGAGGCCTTTGCTGCCAATGCCTTTTTCACGGCCGGAATGCTTCTTTTTGAAGTGCCGACAGGCGTGATCGCCGACCTGCGCGGCCGCAGGCTATCGTACCTGCTTGGAACGATCACGCTTACGGTATCGACGCTGCTTTATTTGGTGATGTGGCAGACGGGTGCGCCGTTTTGGGGATGGGCAGTGGCGTCAGCGCTACTGGGGCTAGGGTTTACGTTTTTCTCGGGTGCGGTAGAGGCCTGGCTTGTTGATGCGCTAAAAGGCAGCGGCTTTAAAGGCAAGCTGGAATCTATCTTTGCAAAGGGCGAAATTGTCGATGGAAGCGCCATGCTTATCGGGTCGGTCGCTGGTGGTCTTATTGCGCAAATCTCGAACCTGGGAGTGCCCTATATTATCAGGGCGGGCCTGCTGCTTGTGACATTCTTTCTTGCGTTTGTCCTTATGAAAGATATCGGCTTTACACCAAAAAAAGGCGAACGGCCCCTGAAAGAGATGAGGCATATCATCAAAAGCGCTATCAAATATGGGTTTAAAAAGCCGCCGATCAAATGGACACTTTTGACCGCGCCGTTTTTCATGGGAGCGCTGGTATATGCCTTTTATGCCCTGCAGCCGTATCTTCTTGAGCTGTATGGAGATGAGAAGGCGTATAGTATCGCAGGAATCGCGGCGGCACTTGTGGCGGGCGCGCAGATTATCGGCGGACTCGCGGTGCCTCATATAGGAAGGCTCTTTCGCCGTAGGACAACCTTAATTATCGTTGGACTGGTCATTAGCACCGCGACAGTCGCCTTAAGCGGTTTTACGCCGACCTTCTGGGCCGTCGTTTTCCTTATGGCCGTGTGGGCTAGCGTGCTGGCAGCACTGATGCCTGTACGGCAAGCATATCTTAACTCACTTATTCCCTCGGATCAGCGCGCGACGATTTTGTCGTTCGATTCGTTGATGGGTTCAAGCGGAGGCTTGGCTAGCCAGCCGCTCCTGGGTAAGGCGGCAGATCTGTGGGGATATGCGAATTCCTACCTTCTTACGGCCGGCTTCCAGGCAGTGGCGGTTCCGTTCGCGCTGCTGGCCCGGCGCGCGGCGGTAAAAAAAGCTGACCTCATCCAGGATGATCCGACAACGGCAGAAAAACCCGCGGCGGAGGCGTAATTGGCCTAAGGGGCGGCAATCTGTTATACTCGGGCGAGTATGAAGACCACCGTTAAACACCTATCCGACACGAAAGTCGAGCTGACGATCAGTCTCGGCAAAGAAGAACTTGAAGCGGCGCGCCAGGTTGCCCTGACGAAACTCGCGCGTGACATCAAAGCCCCAGGATTCCGAAAAGGCAAAGTCCCGATAAGCGTTGCGGCAAAACACGTCGATCCAGTCGCATGGGATCAGCAGACACTCGAGGACGCGCTCTCCAAAGCCGTTGCCGACGCATACACCAGCGAAAAAATTCAGGCGCTTGACCGTCCTGCTGTCGAAATCAAGAAATACGTTCCATCGCAGGAACTAGAGTTTACTGCTGAAGCAGAAATCCTGCCAAAGATTAAGCTTGGTGACTACAAGAAACTGAAGGCGACCAAAGCTAAAGTGAGCGTGGCCGACAAAGACATCGACGAGATCATCGACCGTATGCGCCAGGGCTTTGCCGAGAAAAAGGAAGTCAAACGGGCCGCGAAAGACGGTGACATAGCCGTTATCGATTTCGTCGGTAAAAAAGACGGCGTCGCCTTCGAAGGCGGGTCGGGTACCGGATATGACCTGACCCTAGGAAGCAATTCGTTTATTCCCGGCTTTGAGGAAGGCATCATCGGCAAAAAGCCTGGCGAGACATTTGACCTTGAGCTGACTTTTCCAAAGGATTATCACGTCAAAGACCTTAAAGGGGCGCAGGTAGTCTTTACGACGACCTTGCAGGCGGTCAAAGAAGTGGCGCTTCCGGAAGTTGATGATGAGTTCGCGGCCAAGGCTGGTCCCTTCAAGACGGTTAAGGACCTAAAAGATGATATTAAACGCGAGCTAACCGCCCAAAAAGAGCGGGAGGCCGGCGAGAAGCTGAAAGATGAGCTGGTCGAGCAGCTGATCGAAGCAAGTGATATTCCCGTTCCGGAAATACTTTTGAAAGATCAGGCCGAGTCGATCGAGCGCGACATGACTCAAAACCTGATGTACCAGGGGCTTATCCTCGAACAATACCTTGAAAACAAAGGCTTCAAATCAAAAGAAGATTGGCAGGCGAGCGAAGTAAATGACGCCGCGAAAAAGCGCGTCCAGGCCGGATTGGTGCTGGCTGAACTCAGCAAGGTTGAAAAAATCGAGGCGACCAACGAGGAATTGGAAGAGCATGTCAACCTCTATAAAAAGCAGTACGCCAACAGCCCGCATATGGTCGAGCAATTTGACAAGCCCGAGGCGCGCCGCGACATCGCCAACCGCCTGCTTACCGAGAAAACGGTCGAGCGGCTTGTTGCCTTAAATACTGAGAAATAGTCTACATATGGAAAGCCCGCCTCGCAGGGCGGAGCTTCCATGGCTCGACGCACTGGGGCGGGCAGGTGCGAGAACTTAATCTCGCGCACTTCGACCGAAGTACCAGAAGGCGGTCTTGATCAGCAGCAGGCTCTGGGCCAGGGACGCGTAGCCTACCGCAATCATCACGATTAGCCGAATGATCGGTGAATCAAACGGCAGACCGTAGAGGGTTTCCGGGTGGTTCATGATGAACCGGAATCCGGACCCAATCACGGTCACGATGGCCCATGCCCAGAACAGCATGTCCAAGATGAAGGTGCCGACACCTTCTCTCTTGGCCGGAGTGTTCCGGTACTCCAGGCGCATGGCCTGGAACGCCAGGTCGCTGAAACGAACTTCTTCCTTAACGGCCACTTATCCTCACAATCGTAAAGAGTAACCAGTCGAATTATTTTAATTTTACCACAATTATACTAAAAAGTCAACATAGCTACTTCGAATTAAATATAACTAGCACTCTATTGCACTGAGTGCCAACTAGGCTGTATACTGGAAATATGAACAAGTCAACCAACTACCTTGTCCCAACGGTAATCGAAAAGACGCATGATGGTGAACGCGCCTTTGATATTTACTCGCGCCTACTGAATGAACGCATTATTTTCTTGGGTGATGAAGTCAACGAGCAAACCGCCAATATCGTGGTTGCCCAGCTGCTCCACCTTGCGTATGAAGATCCTAAAAAAGATATCAAGCTGTATATCAATAGTCCCGGCGGAAGCGTCTATGACGGATTTGCTATTTATGACACGATGCAGTACATTACGCCGGACGTGGTAACGATTGGCGTGGGGCTGCAGGCTAGTTTTGGATCATTCCTTCTGTCAAGCGGGACGAAGGGTAAGCGTTTCGCGCTCCCGAACAGCCGTATAATGATGCATCAACCTTCCAGTGGTACCCAGGGAAAGATTACCGATCAGGAGATTACTCTTCGCGAGGGAATCTACCTTAAAAACAGATTGAATGAAATTCTTGCAAAAAATACTGGCCAGAAGGTTTCAAAGATCGAAAAAGACATGGACCGCGACTTCTGGATGAGTGCCGATGAGGCTAAGGCCTACGGTATTATAGATGAAGTTATTTCCAAGGCTTGATGGTCTGTCAATTTGACCGTATAGTAGATATCACAAAACGGAGGTTCTGATATGACAGCCAGGCACGAAGTGACCTACTATAAGGATTACGATAGAGATCCGGCATCCATGTTTGATATTCATTCTATCGGGACGAGCAACGGAAACATCCTCTATGTTGCGCTTGCGCATACGCTAAAAGAGGGAAGCTTGGCCGATATCGCCGAACTATGGAGTGGGGTTGAGGTCAGCTCTGAAGGAAGTGTTCACACAGTTGAGAGTCACGGGAACGTAGCAGATATGACCACAGCTATGCTTGCGCAGGTCGCATTTTTGCAGCTGAGATTGGATAGACGTGCTGCCCAGGAACATGAGGTCCGAGCGATTACCCCTGAACCAGAGTCTTACGAGAGAGTGCTGGGAATGAAAGTGGAAACAGTAGGGAAAGATGGCAAAACGTTTCTCTCGGGCACGGTCGAGGATGTATTAGCAGGAGCTGGGGCTGTTTTGAATGACAGTGACTATAAAATGCAATACCACCGACCGCGACCTATTATTGCGGGCGGCTTCAAAGAAATTACCACCGGCGAGTAATTATCATTGACTATTTGCCGCCGAGCGTGCATAGTGGGTATCAAGAAGTAGTGTACCTGGGGTTAGTGTGCTCTTTTGGGACGAATGGCATCGTCCGTATGAGTAACCTCGGATAGAATCTTCGGCGCCGATTCACACTAAACAATTAAATACAGCGAGGAGCTACGCGTGGCAAAAACCCAGGCCAACAACGCGAAGCGTGTCTTCTTTACCAAGTCAGACACTGCTTTGCAAATACCAAGTCTCATCGCTCACCAGAAGGACTCTTGGCGAGAATTCGTCGAGACTGGATTGAGCGAAATATTTGCAGAACTTAACCCGATCGAGGATTATACCGGGCAAAAACTCGAACTTCGATTTAAGGACTACGCGTTCCAGGATCCAAAGAATACTGAACAAAACGCCAAAGAAAACAACCTGACGTTTGACGCGCCGCTTCATGCAACCGTCGAGCTAACTAACAAGGTAACGGGCGAAGTCAAAGAGCAGGAAATCTATCTTGGTGATTATCCATGGATGACCGACCGCGGTACTTTTGTTATTAATGGTACTGAGCGCGTGGTCGTATCGCAGCTGATCCGTTCAGCTGGTGTCTTCTTTACCGCTGATCGTGCGGCTGGCCGTAACTACTACGGTGCCAAGCTGATCCCGGGCCGTGGTGCATGGCTTGAGTTTGAAACCTCCAGTACCGGGGTGATTTACGTCAAGATCGACCGCCGTCGTAAGCTGCCCGTCACGACGCTTCTCCGCGCGCTTGGTCACAACAAGACCAGCGAAATCAAAAGCCTGTTTGAAGCCACTGATAACGGCGATCTGAAATACATCGATGCTACTCTCGAAAAAGATCCAGCCCGCGGCACCAACGAAGCGCTGATCGAGCTTTACCGCCGTCTGCGTCCAGGCGACCTTGCCACGGTCGACAACGCCCGCAGCATGATCGAGCGCATGTTCTTTGATTTCAAGCGCTTCGACTACAGCCGCGTGGGACGCTACAAACTGAACCAGCGCCTCGGCCTGGGAGTGCCAAACACGACCGAAAATCGTGTCTTCCAAATGAGCGATCTGATCGCGATTATTCACGAGATCATCCGCCTCAATAACACTCAGGAACCAGCCGACGATATCGACGCACTGTCTAACCGTCGTGTGAAGCTGGTAGGTGAGCTTGTCGCTCGCCAGTTCCGTGTCGGTATGCTTCGTATGCAGCGTAACGCCATGGACCGTATGAGCATGAGTGACATCGAATCGGTGACGCCGGGTCAGCTGATCAACGCCCGTCCGGTCGTTGCTGCCGTGCGTGAATTCTTTGCAAGCTCGCAGCTTTCGCAGCTAATGGACGAGGTGAACCCGCTCTCAGAACTGTCGCACAAACGCCGTCTCAGCTCGATGGGTCCTGGTGGTCTTTCGCGCGAGCGTGCCGGATTCGACGTTCGTGACGCCCACCCGACTCACTACGGTCGTATCTGTTCTGTCGAGACGCCAGAAGGTGCTAACATCGGATTGATGCTTAACCTGGCGACATACGCCCGTGTCAATGAATACGGATTTATCGAGACACCCTATCTGCGTGTTGCGGACGGCAAGGTCACTGATGAGGTTGTCTACCTCGATGCGTCACAGGAACTTAACGAAGTGATTGCTGATGCTGGAGCCAAAGTGAGTGACGATGGCAGCTTTGTCGAGGAGCGTGTAAGTGCGCGCAAATATCTTAATCCAGAGCAAGTCGATACGGCTGAGATCACTTTTATGGATGCAGCTTTCAAGCAGATCCTTGGATCGACGGCGTCACTGGTGCCATTTATCGAGAAGAACCGTGTCGACCGATCGTTGACCGGATCAAACATGCAAAAACAGGCCGTACCGCTTCTTACCCCAGAGGCGCCAACCGTTGGCACTGGTATTGAGGCAGAGCTTGCCAAGAACACCAGCCAACTTGTGACTGCGGAAGGTGAAGGTGAAGTCGTTCGTGCCGACGGAGACGAAGTTCATGTTAAGTACAAGAACGGCGTCAAGGTTTACGAACTGATTCACTTCGCGAAGTCTAACGATGACCGTTCGATTAATCAGAAAGTCCGCGTTGCCCGTGGTGACAAGGTCAAAAAGGGTACGACGCTGATCGAGGGTGCATCTATCGCTGATGGCGAACTTGCCCTTGGCCGCGACCTGACCGTCGCCTTCATGCCATGGCAAGGGTACAACATGGACGACGCCATCGTGCTTTCTGACCGCCTGGTCAAGGAAGATAGCCTGACCAGCATTAACATTAAGGACTACACTGTTGAGGTCCGTGAGACTAAGCTCGGCCCTGAAATTGTCACTCGTGACATTCCAAACGTCAGCGAAGAAAGTCTGCGCCACCTTGACGAGAACGGTATCGTTCAGGTCGGATCAGAGGTAAAGGCTGGTGATGTTCTGGTAGGAAAGATTACGCCGAAGGGCGAACAAGAACTTTCCAGCGAAGAGCGCCTGCTTCGCGCGATCTTTGGTGAGAAAGCCAAGGATGTCCGTGACACCTCGCAGCGCATGAACAACGCTGGAGCTGGTAAGGTTGTCGGCGTAAAGATCTTCTCCCGAGAGAACGGCCACGAACTGAAGGCTGGTGTGCTGATGCAGATCCAGATCTTCGTTGCGCAGCTTCGCAAGATCTCTGTCGGTGACAAGCTGGCTGGTCGCCATGGTAACAAGGGTGTGGTTGCCCGCATTCTTCCATCAGAAGACATGCCGTTCATGGAGGACGGAACCCCTGTCGATGTGGTTTTGAACCCGCTCGGCGTGCCATCGCGTATGAACATCGGCCAGCTGTTTGAAACTCACCTTGGTATGGCGGCTCGCGCTCTTGGCTATAAAGTCGCGACTCCTCCGTTCAATGGCGTGCCAAATGAAACCATTTCCGACGAGCTCGAGAAGGCCGGTTTTGCCCGCGACGGCAAGAGTCAGCTATTTGATGGTCGTACCGGTGAACCATTTGAGGAGCGAACGACCGTTGGTGTGATGCACATGATCAAGCTGCACCACATGGTTCAAGACAAGATCCACGCCCGATCAACCGGTCCATACACTATGGTCACTCAGCAGCCGCTTGGTGGTAAGGCACAAAATGGCGGCCAAAGGTTCGGCGAGATGGAGGTATGGGCACTTGAAGCATACGGTGCCGCAACTACACTCCAGGAAATGCTTACGATCAAGTCTGATGACGTCTACGGCCGCGCAAAAGCCTACGAATCAATCATCAAGGATGAAGTGATCGTCGGTCCAAAGCTTCCAGAAAGCTTTAACGTGCTCGTAAAAGAACTTCAGGGACTTGGCCTTCGCGTCGATCTGCTTGATGAATCAGAAGACGCAGTCGTTGATGCCGAACAGGTCATTGCAAGTACTGGCGCCTACGAGGAGACCACTACCGATGCAGTTGTGTTAGATGACGTTGATGCTGAAACAGTCCTGGATGAATCCGACGAACTCGGTGAAATTGAAGACGGAGTAAGTATCCAAGATATTGATGAAGTAGAAGGGAAGGAGGCCTAATATGTCGCGTGTTGTTGCCGGGACTGGTATTGCAGACTTTGACGCCGTGCGTCTGGCCGTTGCGAGCCCCGAGGATATCCTCAAGTGGAGCTACGGTGAAGTTACAAAGCCAGAGACCATTAACTACCGAACACAAAAACCAGAGCGTGATGGGCTTTTCTGTGAACGAATTTTCGGACCAGTAAAAGACATTAACCCGTATGACAGCAAGCTTAAGGGTGTTCGCTCCCGCGAAGCTGCTGTCGACAAAAACGGCGAGCTTGTTACCAAGTCGATCGTGCGCCGCGAGCGCATGGGTCACATCCAGTTGGCTGCGCCTGTTGCCCACATCTGGTTTATGCGCGGCACCCCAAGCGCAATGAGCTTGCTGCTTGGTATCACCGTCCGGAACTTAGAGCGCATCGCGTACTTTGCAACCTATGTGATTTTGAAGGTTGATGAAACGAAGCGCGACCAGATGCTTGCTGACCTCGATGCCGAGACTGAAGCTGGTCGTGCGGCGATTAAGATCCGCTACGAAAAAGAAGCCGAGGCTGAAAACGCCGATGTTAAGGCGCTGGCTGCCAGCCAAACCCGCGAGACCGAGGAGCTAAACGAAAGCTACACTGTTAAAAAGACGCAGCTCGAAAGCCTGGTAAAGGGCGCGCTTCTTAGCGAAGTTGACTACCGTAATCTGCCAGAAGAATACGAAGAACTCGTTACGGTCGGCATGGGTGGTCCTGCGTTGAAGGCACTGCTTGACGAGATCGATTTGCCGAAACTGATCGCAGAACTGACCGAAGAAGTCGAAGGTGCTAAAGGACAGCGTGAGAAGAAGCTGCTTAAGCGCCTTAAGGTCCTAGAAGGCATGCAGGCAGCCGGCATCAAGCCAAATAGCCTTTGTCTGACAGTCCTCCCTGTTATTCCTCCGGATCTTCGTCCGATGGTTCAGCTGACCGGTGGCCGTTTTGCCACATCGGACCTCAATGACCTTTACCGCCGCGTCATTAACCGGAATAACCGCCTTAAAAAGCTGATCGACCTTAACGCTCCTGAGGTGATCCGCCGCAACGAAATGCGTATGCTGCAAGAAGCCGTCGACGCCCTGGTTGATAACAGCGCCGCCCGTGGTGGCCGTGCCGTCAACGCGACCGGCGGTCGCCGCCGACTCAAGTCGATCAGCGACATGCTCAAGGGCAAGCAGGGCCGATTCCGCCAAAACCTTCTTGGTAAGCGCGTCGACTACTCCGGCCGTTCGGTCATCGTCGTCGGTCCGAAACTCAAGATCAACGAATGCGGTCTGCCGAAGCAAATGGCACTCGAACTGTTCAAGCCGTTCGTTATCAGCTGGCTGATCCGCGGCGAACATGCGCATAACATCCGCAGCGCGACCCGCTTGATCGAATCAGGTGACGCGCTCGTATGGGACGCCCTCGATGCCGTCATCGAAGGTAAGTACGTCCTTTTGAACCGTGCTCCGTCGCTTCACCGTCTGTCTATCCAGGCATTCCAGCCGCGACTTGTCGAAGGTAAGGCTATTCAATTGCACCCGCTCGTAGCAAACGGTTTCAACGCCGACTACGACGGCGACCAGATGGCCGTGCACTTGCCGCTTTCTGACGACGCGCAGCGTGAAGCTCGCGAACTGATGAGCGCGACGAACAACCTGTTGAAGCCTGCCGATGGCGCGCCTGTGCTGAACATCGGCCAGGACGTCGTGCTCGGTAACTACTACCTGACCTACGACAAGCCAAGCGCTCAGACCGAAGACCGCAAGCCGTATAGCTCGGTATACGAAGCCGAAATGGCATACGACAACGGCGTGCTGCAGCTGCAAACTCCTATTCGCGTGTTCGCGAAGGGTGAAATCCGTGACACGACGCTCGGCCGCGTCTTCTTCAATGAGATCCTGCCTGCTGAGTTCCCGTATGACAATAGCGTCCAGAGTAAGAAGCAGTTGAAAAAAGTCCTCGCGAAAATCTTCAACCAGTACGGCGCCGAAGAAACCGCCAAGACCGCTGACCGGATGAAGGGACTTGCGTTCCGTTTCGCGACCGTCGCTGCCGTGTCTACCGGTAAGGACGATTACCTGAACTTCGACGAGATCCAAGGATTCGTGACCGAAGGCGACGAGCGTACCGCGCAGATCTCCGATCAGTTCGACCAAGGTCTGATCACCGAAGACGAGCGCTACAACCTGACCGTCGCCAACTGGCGCGGCGTCGACAAAAAGATCGAAACGTTTCTGTCCAGCGAGCTCAAGACGAT